>JBKPQV010000684.1:0-11204 GCA_046734235.1 Acidobacteriota bacterium | reverse complement strand
ATTCAGAAACGCCTGGTTGTTTCGCTCGAGCAGCTAGCGCGTATTGGCGGTTCGTCGCTAACAGACCCAAATATTCATGTGAGCCAGGCTGACCTCTCGGCGCAAGGAATCCCCTCTAGTTACGTTCCATTCAGGAACGCTCATTTGCTTGCTAGCGCCGTTAGTTGGGCAGAAGTTCAACATGCAGGAAGCATCTATATAGGAGCAGTCGCCGAAGACTCATCAGGATACCCTGACTGTCGACCGGAGTTTTATGAAGCGTTTCAGCGTGTCGTAAATGTGGGAACAAAACCAGAAACGCGAGTAAGTATTAGGACACCGGTTATCGGGATGAAGAAATCGGAGATCGTGAAACGGGGCATGGAATTGTCAGCCCCACTGCACCTATCATGGTCCTGTTATCGTGAGTCTGAAATAGCATGTGGCGCCTGCGACTCATGCGCCTTACGACTTCGAGCCTTTCGCGAAGCTGGCTCGCAAGATCCTATCCCCTATCTGCTTGACAGCAGTCGTGTTGCTTATTAAGTTTAGCGTGCATCTCAATAGTTTAATTACAACCAGAAAATAGTAAGCCCGCATCCTAGCGATCGCTCGGCAGAGGTTGGTGCGTGGACAGAACTTTGGAGGAATCGTTCGATGATTCATAAATATGTTTTCGGAATGCTTGCGGTCGTGGTTTTAGTAGCTTCAGCTGCGATCACTACCGTTGGCCAGGTAGGCGAACTGAGGGGTCATGTATGGATACAGCAAGCCGACGGACAAAAAGTTCCTTTAGCGGATGCCGTCATTGATGTTTTTCGTACTGACGTCAGTGCTAAATACAACACCAAGACAAATAAGAAGGGTGAGTTTGTTTTCGCCGGTTTACCGTTCGTCGGCACCTATACAGTTGCTGTAAGCCATCCGACGGCCCAGCCAAATTTCCTTTCCGGCGTAAAAGTCGGCCGCGAAATACCAGCAGATATTGTCGTACAGCCAGGTGATGGAAAGAGATTCACGGCCGACGAGCTCAAGAACGCCACAGGGGCGACACCCACCGGTGGCTCCTCCGGGGGCAACGCATCCAGTGGCGCTCCAAAGGGTGAGAGCGCGGAAGATAAGGCCAAGCGTGAAGAGCTGATCAGAAAGAATAAAGAGATAGAGGAAAGTAACAAGAAGATCACCGAGGCTAATGCCACCGTTAACCGCACCTTCAAGGCTGGCAACGAGGCTTTGACCGCTGCTAGTGCTGCCCTAAAAGCGAAAAACTCTGATGAAGCAATCGCAAAGTATACCGACGCGATCACTCAATACTCTGAAGGCCTGACGGCCGATCCCGAACAACCAGCTCTGTTGACCAATCGGGCTTTGGCGTTGAAAGGTCGAGGCGTCGAGAAATACAACAATTCGATCAAACTGTCTGGCAGCGATGAAGCCGGAGCCAAAACAGCACGCGAAGCTGCCCAGGCCGACTTCAAAGCAGCGGTGGAGTCTTCAACCAAGGCAGTTACCTTGTTGAAAGCTGTCGCAAACCCGACTGACCCAGCTGAGCAACAGCGGCTAAATGCCAATAAATACGCCGCTTTCTCCACCAATGCGGAGGCGCTGCGACTGTACGCTACAAAGGGTGATCCCACACAAGCGGACGCCGCTTTAGCAGCTTTTAATGACTTTATTGGAATGGAGACCGACCCGGCCAAGAAGTTGAAAGCTCAACTGGACGCTGCTCAGATGCTTTTGGACGCAGGTGCTGCTGACAAAGCGCTGGCCCAGTACCAAAGCATTCTGTCAACCGCTCCGGATAATGTGGATGCAAATTTGGGAGCCGGGCTTTCGCTTTATGCTGCCGGTGATAAGGCTAAGTTCCAGGAAGCAGCCAACTACCTGCAACACTTTGTCGACGTTGCTCCAGACGATCACAAGTTCAAGACCTCAGCTAAGGAAATCCTTACTGAATTGAAGAACACAGAAAAAGTTGTGCCTGAAAAGACGCCTGCTAAGCGGAAGCGCCCGTAGTTCAAACAGGCAGCCTTTCTAATCGACGGGGCCGAAGTGATTAAAGTGTCACTTCGGCCTTTTCTTTTTTGAAAAGCCTAGTCTGGCACTGAGGTCTAAATTGGCTTTTTCCTCAAAAGCTGATTTGCACTTTGGTACCGGCTTCGCGGATACCCAGGTTGCAAATCGACTTTTGAGGCAAACCCAAGCCTAGATTCAAAGACCAACCTTGATCCGTGATCTTCCTCACCAAATAACGCGGAATCCTTTATTGACACCCTTAATGTTCAAACTGTACTATGCATTGCACAACGGTGTTTAGCGCCGCCGTTGTCTTAGGCTACTTAAGTCTGCCTCGCGCTCGTCGGCCATCCATTCCATCCAGAGTCAGGGACAAACCCGGGCGGCTAATCAAACTTACAAATGTCAGCCAAATTAGGCGAAATTCTCGTGCGTGAAAATCTCATCAGCCCTCAGCATCTGAGAGAGGCACTCGACTACCAACGCGAGCATGGCGGTCGTTTAGGCTTCAATCTCGTCAAGCTGGGTCTCGTCAGCGACGACATGATAACGGCTGTCCTGTCCAGGCAATATGGCATCCCCTCCGTCAACCTCGACCTATTCCAAATAGATGAGTCGGTACTTCGGCTCATTCCTCAAGAGGTTGCACAAAAACACTCCGTACTTCCCCTCTCCCGCGTAGGCGCTACTTTGACGCTCGCCATGGTCGATCCAACCAATGTGTTCGCCATGGATGACGTTAAGTTTATGACCGGCTTAAACGTCGAACCCGTTGTCGTCGCTGAAGCCAGTATCCAACACGCAATCGCCAAGTATTACGGCACATCTCGAGAGATTGAACTCGCTAATGTTACTGCCGACGATGTGGCCTATGAGCCGGCATTAAAGCCCAACGGGAATGGCAGCATAACTCGCGATGATCTGGTTTCTCTCGACAGCATTGACTTCGAGACTGGGCAGGGCGACGAGGATGTCGAAGTCTTAGAGGACAACGAAGAGATTGATCTTTCGACTCTCTCACGGATGAGCGAGGACGCTCCGGTTGTCCGCCTTGTTAACGTCCTCTTAGTTGATGCGCTACGTCGTGGCGCATCTGACATTCACGTTGAGCCTTACGAAAAAGAGTTACGCATCAGGTTCCGCATTGACGGTGTTCTTTACGACGTCATGCACCCTCCGCTGAAGCTTCGCGACGCATTGATTTCCCGCGTCAAGATCATGTCGAAGCTCGACATCTCTGAAAAGCGACTTCCCCAGGACGGCCGCATCAAGGTTAAAGTGAAGGTTGACTCGCGATCACGTGAGCTCGATTTTCGCGTGTCTACTCTCCCCACTTTGTTTGGTGAAAAAGTGGTGCTTCGTCTGTTAGACAAAGAGAATTTAATGCTCGACATGACGAAGCTGGGATTTGAACCTGAATCGTTAACCAAGTTTCAGCGAAACATCGTTAAACCGTATGGAATGGTGCTGGTAACCGGACCAACGGGTAGCGGTAAAACCAACACGCTCTATTCAGCTTTGCAGTCGTTGAATACGATCGAAACCAACATTATGACCGCTGAGGACCCGGTTGAGTTCAACCTCATGGGTATCAACCAGGTGCAAATGAAAGAGCAGATTGGGTTGAACTTCGCTGCCGCTTTACGTTCCTTCCTACGACAGGATCCAAACATCATTCTCGTCGGCGAAATCCGCGACTTTGAAACTGCAGAAATCGCCATCAAGGCCGCGCTCACCGGTCACATGGTCTTATCTACCCTCCACACGAATGATGCCCCCTCAACCATATCCCGCCTTATGAATATGGGTATTGAGCCCTTCCTCGTTGCCACCAGCGTAAACCTCATCCAGGCACAACGACTAATTCGACGCGTTTGTAACGACTGTAAGCAAGAACATCCAACCCCACCTGAAGCTTTAGTTGAAATTGGCTTCACGGCCGAAGAAGCGAAATCACTAAAGACGTTCAAGGGTAAGGGTTGCTCAACTTGCAACAACACCGGCTACAAAGGGCGAATCGGTCTCTATGAGGTGTTGGAAGTAACTGACGAGATTCGCGAGTTGATCTTGATCGGCGCATCCGCACTTGAACTGAGAAAGAAGGCAATCGACGACGGAATGATCACGTTGCGAGGTTCCGGATTAACCAAAATCCGCAATGGCGTCACAACGTTAGAAGAGGTCGTTCGCGAAACGGTCGCCTAATCGAGGAGAACAACTATGCTACGAACCATAGCCTTAACCATGGTGCTCATACTCACTGCCAGTGTGATGTTGCCATTTGCGAATTCTGCCCACGGCTTGCGACAGAGTACACAAATCGGCATGCGCAAACATCGTCGCTATCACTCACGTGCTTGGTGGCGTCGCTACCGAGCTCGTTTGCGAAAGAAGCGTGAGGCTGCAGCCTTAGAACTCGCGCACCGCAATTCGATGTTGAGTAAACCGCAGAGTATTCCCGTCGGCGCCGATTTCGATATGAAATCCTTGCCAACGTTGCCAACTATGTCGGTGAACGGAACCCTTACCAATGCGCCAGCATTAGCAAGCACAGTCAATTCTGCAGCACCTGCCAATGGTGTTAATGCGCGAGCAACAGCGCCTGTGGTGAATGTCCCAAACACGACGGCTGTCAAAGCCAGCGAAGCGAAACCAGCAGTTAAGAGCGTTGCTCCGAAGCTTCCTGGCCAAATGAATCTTTCGATCGTGGCCTTGAGCCGTCCGAATCCGGTTTTCCTGACAGCGCGCGAAGAAAGCAAGATGTTAGGCGGAACGTCCGTCACGGAATTGCGAAGAATCGTGATCGACAAAATGGTCGTCTCGGGTGGCTGGGTTACCAACGATTTCATCCGCGAGGTTAATGGTGCTCGAGTGTTCGTTGTGACAGCGCGAACGCCAAGGGATGCCAACTCTCCAGAGAAAGCGTGGACCTTCTATTTCACCGAAGCTGATGGACGTATTTATGGTCTAACAACCGATACTCCTGTTGAGTCAGCCGAAACCATGGCGAATGAAGCGGAACGCTTCATCAAGAAGCTGCAAGCTAATCAGTAGCTAAAACAAATACTTGAAATCAGGACGCCGCAGACGTCCAGGAGCGATTACCTAATGCGATTGAACGAAAACGTTCCGCAAATCTCCTTATCCGAACTGCTGAGAAAGTTATCTGAACTCGGCGGTTCGGATCTTCATATTACAACTGGTTCACCACCCCAGGTTCGAGTGGACGGCCATCTCCGACCACTTGAAGCCTATCGAGTCTTAACCTCGGCCGATACCAAGCAACTGGCTTACTCGGTATTGACTGATGCTCAAAAACATCGGTTCGAAGAAAACCTTGAGCTCGACTTCTCGTTTGGCGTCAAAGGTCTTTCTCGCTTTCGTGCAAATCTTTTCAACCAACGTGGTGCAGTCGGCGCGGTCTTTCGCGCCATCCCCTACGAGATTAGAGCGTTTGAAGACCTTGGATTACCGCATGTCATCAAAGGGCTTTGCGACAAACCGCGCGGCTTGATTCTCGTAACTGGTCCAACCGGTTCCGGTAAATCAACAACACTTGCGGCGATGATCGATAAGATCAACCGCGATCGACATGAACACATTCTGACGATCGAAGACCCAATTGAGTTTCTGCACAACCACAAAGGCTGTCTGATTAATCAGCGCGAAGTGAACGCCGATACCCACAGTTTTTCTTCGGCGCTCCGTACCGCACTCCGTCAGGATCCTGACGTCGTGCTGGTCGGTGAAATGCGCGACCTCGAAACGATTGAGGCGGCACTCCGAATTGCGGAAACCGGTCACTTGACGCTGGCGACACTGCACACTAACTCCGCAGCTTCGACCATCAACCGTATCATCGACGTATTTCCCTCCGACCAGCAGGCGCAGGTTCGAGCGCAGTTATCGCTCGTGCTGGAAGGGATTCTGTGTCAGGCGCTACTACCGCGAGCAGAAGGTTCCGGCCGGGCCATGGCTCTTGAAATCATGGTACCTAACAGCGCTATTCGGAACTTGATTCGTGAAGACAAAGTTCACCAGATCTATTCAATGATGCAGACTGGCCAGGACAAGTACGGGATGCAGACATTTAATCAAGCTCTGGCGACGCTGTACCACAAACGTCAGATTACTCTCGACACCGCGTTGCAACGTTCCTCAAACATTGATGAGTTGCGCGAATTGATTGATCGAGGGTCCGGACTCAACACCGGTTCTCAAGGGAACAAGCAGCACCCAAGTCCCTATGCCCAGCCCCGTCCGATTGGAGCGCGCCCGTCGGTACAAAAACAGACTTAGCCTCTGGAGCTCACTATGCCTACCTATGTATTTAAAGGCCGCAACCGATTGAACGAAGTTGTAGTTGGCGAACGGGTCGCTGATAACCGCGAGGCGCTTCGTCAGATACTTCGACGAGAACAAGTCACCCTTACTTCTGTAAAAGAAAAGGGTCGTGAAATCGGCATCCCCAAAATTGGCGGCCGCAAGAAAGTAAAGTCAAAAGAACTTTCGATCTTCACTCGTCAGTTTTCGGTAATGATTGACGCAGGCTTGCCACTCGTTCAGTGTCTCGAAATTCTGGCGCAGCAGCAGGACAACAAGTATTTTCAGCAGGTCCTGATGCAGGTTCGTCAGGATGTAGAAGAAGGCTCAACTTTGGCAACCGCCATGAGTCGACATCCGCGTGTCTTTGATCAGCTTTACTCGAACATGGTGGAGGCTGGCGAAACTGGCGGTATTCTCGACATCATTTTGCAGCGACTATCAACGTTCATTGAAAAGATCGTCAAGCTTAAACGCGACATCATTTCAGCGATGATTTATCCGTCGGCGGTTGTCTTGCTGGCAGTCGCTGCAGTTGCCGTCATCATGATTGTCGTTATTCCGCAGTTCCAGAACATCTTCCTGGGATTGTTGGGACCTGGCGAACAGTTACCTCTGCCCACACGAATTGTTGTTAACATCAGTAATTTTCTGGCGGGCTGGGGTGGTTTGATAATTCTTGCGGTGATCATCGCCTTAGCAGTCAGCATACATTTCTACTACAAGACACCTAACGGTCGCAGAGTTATCGACCGGTTGCTACTCAAAATTCCGATCATCGGCGACATCTTTCGCAAGATTGCGGTCTCACGCTTTTCGCGAACTTTGTCTACGCTGCTTTCATCTGGTGTTCCCATCCTTCAGTCTCTCGATATCACGGCCCGGACGTCGGGTAACGTGATCATCGAAGCGGCAATTACCAAGGTAAGGACGGGAGTCGAACGCGGTGAAAGTTTTGTGGATCCGTTGAAGGCGACCGAAGTATTTCCAAACATGGTGGCCCAGATGATCGGTATCGGCGAACAAACAGGTGCGCTCGACGCCATGCTTGGAAAAATTGCAGATTTCTACGAAGCGGAAGTCGACTCAGCGATTGCCAACTTGTTAACGCTGATTGAACCATTGCTAATTGGTTTCCTCGGCGTAACAATCGGATCGATAGTCATAGCGATGTACTTGCCGTTGTTCACACTGATCGGCAAACTCTCGCAAGGACACTGATTCTTAACTCAACCACGCAAGCAAAGGACCCGGCAGCTGCCGGGTCTTTTTGTTTTAAGGTCTTAAAGACTCCAGGCACCAAATAAGACACCATGTGATAGGCTTTGCGACCGATGACGACCAGCGAAACCACTGACAAAACCAAGACCGCCGGAACGAGGCTTGGCTGGTTAATTGTTGCAAGATTAGTTGCCGCCCTCCTCATTTTTGCAATTGGGCTCATTTGGAATCGCTCTGAAGGAGCAGGGTCACTCGACAAAAGCCTTGTCTTACTCTCCGTCGTTGCCGTTTTCTCCATCATCTATGGTCTTATCTGGCGGCTTTCGCACAACACAATGGTTCAGGCGAGATTCCAGCTCGCCGTTGATGTCCTTCTGGTTACGTGGCTCATCTGGAACTCGGATGTCATCCATTCGCCTTACGTCGCCCTCTATATAGTGGTGATAGCCATCTCGAGTCTGTTCCTGGGCTCACGAGACGCAATGGTTATCTCGGTTGGGTGTGCGCTGGCCTTTTCCGCCTGCGCACTTGTCTCCACTGAGTTTGGGCAAGTTCCTGCTGACAGATTGGTAAACGGCTCGGTTTCGCAGACAGTTCAATCTGTGGGAATGTTTGATATAGCGTTTCTGGTTGTTGGTCTATTGTCAGCGAGACTTGCAGAACGCCAATCTCGATCCGATGTGAGGTTATTAGCAGCGACCCAGTCACTGGCAACTCTGCGAGCCCTTCACGAAAGGATCGTGGAATCGATTCGCTCGGGAGTGGTGACGACAGATTTCGAGGGTCGCATTTACACCTTCAACCTGGCGGCTGAAGAGATAACGGGTTATAGCGAACAAACCATTCGGGGCAAGCACGTGTCAATCTTGTTTGGTGAGCTCAAGGATAGTATCGCATCCTCATTGCAAGCCCTTGATAAGGGCACGAGTAGTCCTCGTTTCGAAACTGACTGTTTGACATCAGAGGGTTTACGTCTTCGTCTGGGTTTCAGCATCGCTCCTTTGGTTTCTGAGACTAATGAAAAAACCGGCCTGGTGATCACGTTTCAGGATCTTACTCAGGTACGAACGCTTGAAGAATCTTCGCGACGTCAGGATCGACTTGCAGCGATTGGTCGAATGGCCGCATCGATCGCTCACGAGATCAGAAATCCATTGGCGGCAATGCGTGGATCGATCCAAATGCTGCGTGCTGAAGTCGACAATGATTCATCGCAAGCCGAGTTAATGGAAATAATCCTCCGCGAATCTGATCGCCTTAATCGCATCATTACGGACTTTCTGAGTTATGCACGGCCACGATCGTTAACTCAATCAAGGGTCGATGTTGGAGATCTTTTGCATCAGACTTTTGCCTTGTTGCGTCATAGCCCGGAAATACTTGAGACCCAAAAAATTATTGAAGAATTGCCATCGGAACCTCTTTTAGCCGACGCCGATGAGGGTCAACTCAAACAAGTGTTTTGGAACCTCTCCAGAAACGCCCTGCAAGCGATGCCCCAGGGCGGAACTTTGACAGCTTCATTGAAAAAGAATTCGAATAATCGTCTTCGGATAGCTTTCGCCGACACTGGTCGTGGAATGTCCGCAGATCAGGTTGAACACCTTTTCGAGCCGTTCTCCTCAACAACAGGCGGGACGGGGCTAGGACTCTCAATTGTCTATCAGATCATCCGCGATCATGGTGGTACAATCAACGTACGCAGTCGCGAAGGACAAGGCACCACCATTACAATTGAACTACCGTATTTGAACCCGAACGAAATCAAGCTGGACCACGAAATCGAGTTGGCGCAATAACCTTATTATGGCGAAGCTACTAATAGTCGATGACGAGTTAGGAATGAGGCAGTTTCTCACGCACTTGATGCAGCGTGAAGGTCACAATGTACGCGTTGCCGGAAACGGTAACGAGGCCATGACGCTGTTGCGAGAAGACCCTGCCGATATTTTGTTGTCAGACATAAGAATGCCTGACATGGGTGGAATCGACTTGTTGAAAGCGGCTCGTGAATTACTTCCTAACCTTGAAGTTATCATGATGACTGCTTTTGCGAATGTCGACACCGCTCGCGAAGCATTTCTTTTGGGTGCTTTCGACTTCGTTCAAAAGCCTTTCGATAATGAGCTGCTCAAAGAAACGATCGCTCGAGCGCTGACCAAGATTTCGTTGGTCCTCGAAAAGGAAGCGCTGCTCCATGAGAACCAGGCTCTCATTCAGGGTCAAAGAACCAGGGGTAAGCTCGGCAACATCATCGGCCGCAGTTCCCGTATGATCGCGCTCTACCAAATGATTGAAACCGTGGCCCAGGTGCAATCTACTGTGTTAGTAACGGGCGAATCAGGAACTGGTAAAGAACTTGTAGCGCGCGCAATCCACGACACCAGTCCACGTGCTGAGAAACCATTCGTCTCAGTCAACTGTGGTGCATTCACCGAAACCCTACTCGAATCCGAACTTTTTGGTTATGTGAAAGGCTCGTTCACTGGAGCAGCGACAAATCGCAAGGGTCTGTTTGAAGCAGCTAATAGCGGAACCATCTTTTTGGATGAGATTGGTGAGATGTCGCCTGCCATGCAGGTAAAACTGCTTCGCGTACTTCAGGAACGCAAAGTCAGACCGGTTGGAGCCACGGAGGAGACACAAGTTGATACACGCGTGATTGCAGCGACTAATCGAGACCTCGCCAGCATGGTTGCAGCGGGAACGTTTCGCGAAGACCTTTATTATCGCATCTCAGTTATACCAATTGAATTGCCACCACTTCGCGAGCGCTCGGAAGACATTTCGGACCTGGCAACGCATTTCATCGATAAGTTCTGTACGCCGACCGGCCGCAAATTAACGATCAGCGAAAACTCAATGCGTCTCCTGGAGAGATATTCATGGCCCGGGAATGTTCGGGAACTCGAGCATACAATCGAACGCGCTGTGGCCCTTGAACACACTTCAGCGATTGAGCCAGAACGATTGCCGGAAAAGGTTACAAACTACAATCCGTTTCGTGTTGCTGATGCTATGGAGTTTCCGGAAGAAGGAATCAACCTCACTGCCCACCTGGACCAGCTCGAGAAGTCGTATTTGGTCGAGGCCCTTCGTCGCACCGGAGGAAATCAAACTAACGCCTCCGACCTGCTAAAGCTCTCCGTCAGATCGTTGCGTCATTTACTCGACAAGCATGGAATCCGAGGATTGACTGCACAGATGCGTGATGAACGTCGTGGACCAGACTCCACTCCCCGCCGTCGCGCTACTGACCCCACTCCGCGCCGACGTTCCGATGATGACGAGGAACTGGCTGCAGGAGCTGGTGAAAGCGCCTAAAATCTACCGTTTAACGTCTCGCTGCCACAAACCGTCATTTCCTACCTGCCACAAATTGTCAGGAAGCCATTCGGACTATTTCCAGAAACCTTAGATCAGCAAATTACGCCCTAATCCTTAAGAAATTTTCAAAAAGTTTGCTTGGCACGGAGGTTGTTGTAGAGAGCGCGGACACTTCGCGCTCTGCGCGGCATCACCTAGTGACGAAAGCCGTTGGCGCGAGAAAAAGAAACCCCTAATTCTCTTAAGGAGCACGAAACTAGAATGAATACCAAACGCCAAGAAGGCTTTTCGTTAATCGAACTTTTGATCGTAGTTGCGATCATCGGCATCATCGCCGC
>JBKPQV010000683.1:0-9318 GCA_046734235.1 Acidobacteriota bacterium | reverse complement strand
CCGCGTTACTTCATGGTTACACCCGCTGCAAAAAAGACGCTCAAAATCAACCGGTTTTTGGGGCTTGCTCTAGGTGAGTGCCGAAGGTTGCCGGCTAGTCTGACGCGGGCGTTCTACGCTTGACGAACCTTTTGGATGGCTAGAAGGCGCAGTCGGTTGGCTGGGCGGTTATCCAATGAATCGTTCGAAACACTAGTTGGCGGTTTCGCCCTCTCACTTGAGCAGCCTGGCTCGATAATTCAGAACATCATCACTCAGAAGATCTACAATCTGCCTGCGGACTATTGGGACACATACCCGCAGAAGCTATCGGCGATTACAGCTGACGACGTTCAGCGAGTTGCGAAGAAATATATGGACCTGAGCCACTTGCAAGTCGTAGCTGTGGGTGATGTGACGAAGACTCGCGAAAGTCTCGCGAAATACGGGACCGTCCAGGTTCTTGACGCGGAAGGAAAACCGGTTGGTGGTGGTTCTGATAACAACAGGTAAGATGAAGTAACTCTAAAGCGGTTGGGCCACAGATTGCCAAATCTGTGGCCCAAACTATTCATAGGTCCAATACGTCCTATAGGTCCTATTTCCTCTTAACCTTTACTTGGCAAGCGTTCCCACGAAATCAATTCCAGTTTGATCGTCGACGAGACCGGCTAAGGTTTTATCGACGGGTGAGAAGGAGTACCCGTCTTTAGAAGGTATGACTCGATAGGTCTTTGGTGATGGTGCAATGGTAAATGAGTAGTTACCTTGATTATCAGTAGTCGCTGCGATCACTGAGCCTGACGGGCTGATCAAAACAACGACAACGTTGGGCATACCAATCTTATCTGCATCGACTACTCGTCCAGTGATTTTTATATTTGCACGCAGTCGAGAAGCAGCAGCCCGCAAGGCTTCTTCGCTTATTGGTTGCGACGGACTGGGTGCCGGTAACGTTGTTGGCGTAGTGGCCTCTGGAGTTGTTTCAGGTTTAGAGGCGGGCTTTTCTTCAGGCTTCGCTGTTTCCACGGGCGCAGTTTCAGTTGTAGTTTTTGTGGCGGTCTCCGGGGGAGTAGTTGCGGGAGCACTTTCAGTTTGGCTTGGTCGTGTTGTTGAGGCAGCGCCAATTTTGTCGTCGAGACCTTCCAACGAACCATAGACCTTTCGATAGAGCTTCTCAATAGTTGCTCTGCTAAGTGGATCACGCTCACTGACCTTATAGCTCTCAATGTAATTCGTCAGTGCCGCTTCAGTCTTTCCGGTTTGCTCGTAGGCAACACCGAGATGCCAAAGCGCATTGCGCCAAGCGGGCGTACCATTTGGCAGCGTCGAAGCTGCGAGTTTTAGATGTTCGATTGCTTCCGGATACTTGTCCTGATTGAAAAGAATCCAGCCAGTTATGTCCTCAAGCCGTCCGCGCAGCAAGTTTGCAAGAGCGCTGGGAGGGGCAGCTTCCACCTCTGGAACATTTCCGTTTGCAATAGCCTGTGCTCTTAGATCGCGAAACTCTTCCGCCTGTACAGCTGTCGTTGCAACAGAAAGGTTAAGGGCAACTTCAGAACTTTTCTTGGCGTCCTCAACCAGCTCAAGGGCTGTAGGAAGTGCGGTTGTTTTCTTCAGCAGCCGGTTTGCCGCGTAAAACTGTCGGAATGTTCGCATCGGGTCATTGCCGGAGGCGAAATCACCCGCAGCTTTGGCGGCAGCCTTTTCATCTGGTTGATCGGAGTCTCTGAGAGAGCTATCCAGGGCCAAAAGATCTTTCAGCACATTAGCGTTGGCAGTAGAATCGGCGGCAGTGGGCTGATAGATACTGGCTCTTCGTTCTGGAGCAAGAAGATCCGCAAAGTTTGATTCGCGTGCGGGAATCCTTCCGGCTAGTAAAGTCTCGATTTGTCCGTCTTTAAAGGTAAACGACTCGCGCAGAATTTCGGCCGCCTCATCGTAAAAACCCATCGAGGCAACCACGTTTGCAAGTTCGTAGGTGAGCGTTGGAAACTTTCCAAATTGTCTTGCATATCGCATTGCTCGTTCTGCAGGTACGGGTCGTTTCAAACCAATCAACGATCGCACAAAAGCGATTTGCGCCCACGTATACCTGGATTCAATAGTTAATGCTTTGCTGGCATAGTCTGCGCCTTTTTCGTAGTTACCATGCGCCGCATACCAGTAGGCCACTCCGCTTAGCAATGCAAGATTCTTTGGTTCAGCGGCGAGCGCGGTAGTAAGGGCGGTGGTAGCCTCATCCGTTCGGCCCAGTTCTAACAGACATATGATCATTCCCGCTGTTGCAGTGCGATCCTTTGGGTCCGATTGCAGCAATTCGTTATAGATCGCCAGGGCTTCCTCAGGTTTCCCTCCAGCCCTGGTTAGGTCAGCCAAACTAGTTTTTGAAGCTCTTGAGGTCGGCGCCAACTCCACAGTGCGCTTGTACTCTGCCGCCGCTTCGTCTATTTGAAGATTGAGGTGACGGCCAAGAGCGAGCACGCGATGTGCTTCAGCGTTTTCTGGAGCGAGTTTTATGGCTTGTTCGGCGATGCGCGCTGCTTCATCACCCCGTTCCAGTCCGGCATAAAAAGCGGCAACACTCAGTAGGCGGTTAGGGTCTGCACCAAATTTTGTTTCTATCGTTGATGCAGCTTTGAATGCGGCGTCGCTCTGACCGCGCAAGTAGAGATTAGACGGGATTTGGGAAATAACGCCGCTAAAGAGCTTTTCGGAAATTGTGACGTCAGCTTCGTCGATCGCCAGCATCAAATGCTTAATGCCATTTTCGACATCGCTGTTCTTCAGATATTGATCGCCCAAACCGGCGTGGGTACTGATAAGCAACTCGGTTGCTCGGCCGCGAAACTTCGAGTCAGGATGAGTATCCAGAAAAGATTTTAGTTTCTCGGCTCGCTTGGCAAGAGGCAAGGTTAAGGTAAGCTCAACTTCTTCTTCCTCATCTTCCTCGCTGACAGGTTCAGTTTGCTTTTGTGTGGCTGCGGGTTTCGGAGCCCTCACGTCAGTGCGCGGACGGTTTCGCGCTGTTTTTGCCGTTGACTTAACAGGAGAACGCTCGCTGTTTGAAGCCGGTGATGCTTCGGCAGATTTCTTTTCAGCCGGCTTGACTGCAGCAGCCTCGTTGTTCGATTCAGGTGTCGCTTCTACAGATTTCTTTTCAGTCGTCTTAGCTGGATCGCGTTCGCCGTTTGGAGTTGGTTCCGCTTCAGCAGGTTTTGCGTCGGTCGAGGTAGGTTGAGTTTGAGGTTGACTTACGGGCTGAGGTGTATCGGTTTGGGGAGTTTGTTCGGCAAGCTTCTCTGTGACTGGCTTAGTTTCGCTTACTACCCTTCGCCTCGTAAGAGTTTGTTCACCAGTTGAGGATACGGGAATCGATTCTGCGCGGTCAGGAGGCTGCTCCTCGATCTTGGCAACGGAATTGGATGAAGTTGTAGCTAAGTCTTGCGGGACGAAACCTAGCTTCTGGCCCATCGCATTCACAAACAACCAAACACCTGCCTCAGTTGCTTCCGAAAAACGGCCTGCACTTAGTGGGCTGCGCATTCGTTGGGCCATCTCCCCAAGCACACCCTCAGGCAGACTTGCCTGCATTGATTTGCTGAATTGTGTGAAAGAAGTTTTGGATGAAATCGCGATCACCAGTAACAAACTCTTACTGGTGCTGTTTCTGGCGCCGAGATTCCACTCAGCGGCGAGTTGACGTGAAAAATCGAATATATCGCGTCCGCCTGTCGTGTCTACGGTTGCTACGTAAAACTCAACCTTGGTTTTTTCCTTCAAGTTATGAAGCAAGACTTCAAGGTTGTTCTTGGTCTTTTGGTCAAGGACGCCGCCGAAATCATTTATGTGATTCGTTGGTGCAGGCAGTTGAGTACCTGATTGACCCATCAGCGGAGAACTAATGCAGAAAAGTAGGACGGCAGCTAAGAAACATAGCCGGGCTTCGTAAATAGTTTTCATCAACTGTTTGTGTGCTGAATCAGTCATCAGGTCTTTCGGAAGCATTTCTATATTGGGGGGACGATTCGGTGGCCATGATACCATCCCCTCTGATTTGGCTGCGAGTTTACGATGTGGATTAGGGGTTTTCGGTGAGCGAATTGGATGAAGCTTGGGCTGAGGCACTAGCGGAGGCTGAACGCCGGGCCCGCTCGACTGGCCGTGGTGAGATAGCGGATTACCTGGCACTGCGAAATTCCAACGACCTTTTGCGCACCGCCGCTGTGGAGTGGTTGTTATCGACTTTCACCAGAATGGCCGGTGAGGCCAATCGTGTCGGCGCAAGTCTGCAAATAAGCTCTCAAGATACGCACCGATTCAAGATCGGTAACTCTACTATGGTTGGGAGTTTGTTAACTCTTTCCAACGGAGTGCGCCAACTATTTGTGGAAGCCGGGTGGCCGCGAACGCCGCGCGACGGAGTCGTCCGTGGGGGCGGCTTAGCGTGTGCCAACATCCGTCATCTCGGTCTGGCGAGGGCAAACGAAGAACTATTGTTGTCAAAAACTCACAAGGGGCCCTCTTGGACTAGCATAGCTACCCGGGAAGCGGGAGATGTAATCCACGAATTGGATCTTCGGCGTCACATGGCTATCCTGATGGACATTAAACGCAAGCACTGATTCCTCAGCACGTTTTCCGTTGGCGGTGCACGTTTTGGCGCTAACGGGAAACCATTTCAGTAAGTAGCCACCATTCCGGCTTCGTTTTCTCAGCATTTCTTCAAAATCTTTATTGTTCAACTTCTGGGCACGGCAGTTGCCAACTTCTCGTTCAAGCGTACACGACGCTTCGTCCCCAAAGCGACGTGACTAACCGGATGAGGAGATAAAGATGACGAATCGCCAGACACTGAAGTTTTCAATTTTTGCTGCGGCTGTATTGGCCCTTTGCTTACCAGTCGTCGCAACAGCCCAATGGGGACGGTATCCAGACAATCGTTATCCAGACAATCGTTATCCAGACAACGGTCGATATGACGATCGCTATGTGCGTGATTCAGTGCAACGTCTGGATCGCTTAGCGAAGGATTTTGAAAACGATATCGATCGTGCGCTGGATCGCAGTCGTGTAAATGGAACCTCGCGTGAAGATCAGATTAACCAGGTAGTGCATGATTTTCGGCGCGCAGTAGGAAGCTTGAAGTCGCGTGTTGGTAATGGTCGTGATCTGAACAGGAGTGTCAACGAAGCTGAGCGCGTTCTTGCTTACGCTGATCAGATTGATCGACTTGGAACACGACGACTCGATCAGCGGACTTCATCTGAATGGTCACAAATTCAGTATGAGTTACAGAACATTAGTAACGTGTATGGCCTCAATTATCGTGGCCGCAGTGGCAACGACGACTACAACAGAGGCCGAAATAGAAACAATCGCAACGACGATTGGTGGAGACGCCTGCCATTTCCTCGGTAACCCGCCCGCTTTAACCTGCCAGTGAATCTTCTTTCGAGAGTCTCGATCCACTAGGATCGAGGCTCTTGCCTTTGGAAACCACTTATTTCTCATTTGTCATTTTCCATTTTCAGCAACGTGAGTGTCCGATATGCTTTAGTTTGTCGTTGTCAGGCAAAGGTGCTCGATTAAAATCGCGGGTCTTCTTTCCTAGATCACCCGACAAGCTAAAGCATATCTGACACTGGCCTTCGAGCATTAGCTTGAATGAGGTGACTACCACCTCGCGGTAGCCGGTGGGCCCTAACGTTGGCTCTGACGATGAAGATATTGATTGGGCCCACCCGCTACCGCGAGGTGGTACCGACCTCTTTTATCCAAAGTGCTCATTAGGTGTGAGGATGAGGGGAAAAGACCGAATGACAAATAGCAGGGGCCTGTTACTATGCTTCCAACATGTCCGGGACTCTTTACGTAGTTTCCACTCCGATCGGCAATCTGTCCGACATTACGCATCGCGCCCTTCAGATCCTGAAGGATGTAAAGCTTATCGCGTGCGAAGACACGAGGCACACGCGCAAGCTCCTCCAGCACTTTGGCATTAATACACAAACCATTAGTTATCACGAACACAACGAGACTCAACGCGCTGAACAGCTGATGGGAATGCTTCAGGAAGGGGACGACCTTGCCATCGTCTCTGACGCCGGCACGCCAGCCATCAGTGACCCTGGTTTTAGGTTGATCCGTGAAGCGATCGAAAAAAACATCCCAGTTGTTCCCATTCCTGGTCCAAGCGCGCTAATTACTGCTCTTGTGGCTTCCGGCCTCCCAACTGATGAGTTCTTCTTTGCTGGTTTCCTACCGCCGCGTTCTGGCGCGAGACAAAAACGTTTACACGAGCTGGCTTCGATTCCCGGGACACTGGTTTTCTATGAGGCACCGCATCGCCTTGGCGAGACACTTAAAGATGCCCACGAAATTCTCGGTGAGCGAGAGGCAGTTGTCGCACGCGAATTGACTAAACTACACGAAGAGATTCGTCGCGGGCGCTTAAGTGAACTTGCTCGACACTACGAGTTGGAAGAACAACCACGCGGTGAAATTGTTTTGCTAATCGACCGCACGGTTCTTAATGAGGTAATACCAGCGAGATCTGTTTCCGAAATTGTTGTCGAACTTGAAGCGCAGGGACTTGATAATCGGGCCGCGCTAAAAAAAGCGGCGCGTAAGTTGGGACTCTCACGCGCCGAAGCCTATCGACAACTATTATTGGAACGCAATCGGACCTAACTGCCGGTCAATTGCGCCGGTAGCGGTTTATCAACCTTCACGCGCGTCGCTCGATTCGCAACTTCCCAGAGTGTCATGTAAACAGTGCGGGTGATCTTTTCCATCTTCTGGTAATCGATCTTGTCCGGTGAGTCGCCCGGTTGATGGTAGTCTTCATGAACTCCATCAAAAAAGAAAATGATCGGAATGCCTTTGCGGGCGTAGTTGTAATGATCACTGCGGAAGAAGAAACGTTCCGGATCAGCAGGATCGTCGTAGCGTGTGTCGTAACCGATGTTCAAATACTGCTTATTGACTGATTGGACCAACTCACCCAACTCCGTGCTCATCATCGTCGAGCCAATTAGATAAACATCATTCGGTCCGGTGAGATCCTTATTGCGCGTATTCGTATCACCTTCCTTCTTGCTTCTCCCGATCATGTCGATATTGAGTTGAGTCACAACGTGGTCCAGTGGAACCGTCGGGTATTCAGTGAAGTATCGTGAACCCCACAATCCCTTCTCCTCACCACAATGCCAGACGAACAACACTGAGCGTTTCGGACGAGTCGGCGCTTTGGCGAGGGCTTCCGCCATACCCAACAGTGCAGTTGTGCCCGATCCATCGTCGTCCGCGCCGTTACAAATTGTGTCGGGTCCACTTGGTGCACAGATGCCTACGTGATCGTAATGAGCTCCGACCGCAACATATTCTGTCTTAAGTACCGGATCGCTACCTTCCCAGACTGCAACGACGTTTTGTGTTGGTACGGTTTCCGATCTTGAGTTTAGACTCAAACTCATTGTCTTCGTCGTGTTCAGTACAAACGGAGCCGGAAGACTTGTGCCATACGTAGCATTGAAGATTCCTGTGGCCGTCTGTTTTTCACCGATCAGTATGGAGTTTGCGACTTCCGGTGAGACTACGATCGAGGGCAGCGGAGCGCCGGTTGCGGTTTGAAACTTTGCGACAACAGTGGTTCCGCGTTCCATGATGCGCTGACGATTACGCTCCCAATTTGCGAGATATTGAAAGTCTGGAACATAGATCAATCCGATAGCACCGACTTTCCGGGCATAATCGCTCGGGTTGAAGTAGTCCTCGCCCTGTTTGCCAAAGTCAGCGCGAGCGACTCCTCTTGGAGGACTGTTCGGCGTACCGAAAACTACCGCGATTTTGCCGCTCGCATCTATGCCGTTGTAAGCGTCCATCTGTTTGTTTTTAAGAAACCAACCGTTACCCGCAAAAACCAGCTGGCCACTGATGTTGCCCGCGCCACCAACCGGCAAGTAGTCGGTACCTGGGTTGAGCACTTTTCCATTCAGCTCAACTCGTGTTTGAGCGCCTTCAACTCGATCGCGTTTAAGATCTATGCGCTGAAGAAAAGTGCCGTTGTCACCAGCCGGCTTAAAACCCCAACGAGCCAGGTTCATGGCAATAAACTTGGCGGTAGTATCGAGTCCTCGTGATGGAGTATCTCTACCTTCCATTTCATCGGAAGCGATAAATGTCAGGTAGTCTCGGAGCTGATTGGCGTTGATGGTATCGACGCCACGTTGTGTTGTTGGTAATGCTGCGACAGCGTTCTTCTTGGATTTGTCAGATGTCCGTTGGGCGTACCCAGTCGGTAAAGTAACAGCGAGCAAACTCGCTAAAACAATTGCAGATACTATTTTTCGCATTAACATTCCTCGGATCGTAAAGTAACTTTGAACCTTGAACTTTGTGCTTTGAACTTCGTGCTTTGAAGTTTGAGCTTTGAACTGCTTCGCTCCAGAGGAGCGCGATGTTTATAGTTAACCGAGTCTCAAAACTCAGCGCTCCGTAGGAGCGCTATGTGTTGTGACGTTCTCAGGCTACGTGGCAGACTCAAAACTTGAATCCAAATGTTATAGCTGAATCGGATATGGCACTCCTACGGAGCGCTTTCCCTCAATGGCCCCAGTTCTATAAACATCGCGCTCCTCTGGAGCGAAGAACCACAAGGCTCAAGCACAAAGTTCAAAGCTCAAAGTTCAAAGCTCACCTCATCAAGCATGTTGCACAGCCTGTACCAACCTCGTGAGAGTGTCCTTGGCATCGCCGTACAGCATGCCGGTTACTGCTTTAAAAAACAAAGGGTTCTCAAGTCCCGAGAAACCCTTTCCCTGACCACGTTTCAAAACCACCACTGACTTCGATCTGTCGACGTCGAGGATTGGCATACCCGCAATCGGACTGCTTGGATTTTCACGTGCATCAGGATTGACTACGTCGTTTGCGCCGACGACAACAGACACGTCGGTCGTCGGAAACTCGGGATTTATCTGCTCCAATTCATAGAGCGCTGAGTAGGGCACATTTGCTTCAGCTAAAAGCACATTCATGTGTCCCGGCATGCGGCCGGCAACCGGATGGATGCCATACTTAACGGTCACGCCTCGCTTCTCCAGTACATCAGCCAGTTCACGTACTGCGTGTTGGGCCTGTGCAGTAGCCAGGCCATAACCGGGAACGAAAACGACCTTATTTGCATACGCGAGCTGCGTCGCAACATCCTCGAGACTGACCTCCCGCATCGATCCTTGTTGTGCTCCATCGCCGATGGCAGCAGTTGCCGCGCTGCCGAAGGCACCAAACAACACATTAGTCATTGATCGATTCATCGCTCGACACATCAGGATC
>JBKPQV010000682.1:0-15978 GCA_046734235.1 Acidobacteriota bacterium | reverse complement strand
GGCATCGCTCCGCGGACACCCTGGACCAACGCGGGAAGATTTACTTGATGGTGTGCGCAGTTGCTTTGTAAAGGGGTCGATGGATGCTGAAGGCACGGTTTTGATGGGCCTTGTTGGTCACGTTCTTACTGGTAAGCACATCGGTGATGTTCCGGCTTCTGCAGGAGTTCCGCCAATCATTGCCGATTTTCGCAAAGAGGCCGAACGAGCGCGCCTGGATATTTCGGATTCGATCAAAAAGCGCGTTGCGTTGGAGATTTATCGAAAAGAAACTCATCGTCGAACGAGTCGGTTTTTTCACTGTCTCAATTTCTTGTCAGTGCCGTTTGCTGCTCTCGTCTCCGGCCCGGATTTTGTTAACGGACGAGGCTTGGAACGGATTCAGGAGAATTGGCAGTATGCGTGGAGTCCATTGGTCGAAGGCGCCCTTGTTGATGTCGCTGTCTACGGATCAACGATTGAAGAAGCAACTACCAACCGTCTTCGTGAAGCAATCATAGGTCTTGAACAACATGGCAGAGGGCGAAGTGCGAATGCCGCAGTGACGATGTTAATTCATGCGTGCCGGATGGGTTTGCATCGCCACACTTCAAAATTGTTGACGCTGATCTCTGAAGCGATCGGTGAGGAGCCCTCGTTTGTTCAAGCTGCCGGGGCTTCGAATCAATTGTTATTGCTTTGGCAATCTCGCGAACCACTGGAAGCACATTCGTTAAAGGAAGTTCCCGAGTTGCTGCGAGCAGCTTATGTGCGTAGCTGTTATTTGTTGTCTGACCTTGCTCAATGCGCTGAGGAAGAACTCAATGCGGCACTCGATAGCTTAGCGTCAATGCGTGAATTGTTGACTGCTGTAACGGCAATCGAGCTCCTGGATCAAGATCTTTTCTGGCAAGCCGCGGAAAGTATTCTAAAGAACAAAAAGGACCATCCGTCCTACAGCACCGTGTGCGGTGCAATCGCTGGCTTGTTGTTCAATGCGGGCAGGATGGAGCAAACGCAATTGGATGAGTTGGTGGTTGGTTTCCTGATCGGAATTTCAGATTCACAGAAGCGGGTCGGCTTTCTCCGTGGTTTGTTGAAAACCTGTCGTGAAGCAGCGTGGCAGAATGAACGGCTGCTTTATTCGCTAGATGGAATCATTAGTAGCTGGGATGAGGCGGAGTTCATTAGCGCGCTTCCAAGTTTGCGTCTTGCGCTTTCCGACTTGACCCCGCGCGAAACCGATAAAGTTGCGGCTCAAGTTGCAACCTTGCACGGTCTGAAAGAACTAGGCTCGCTTACAGAGCCGCGAATCACTGAAGGTGAGCTTGAGTTTAATCGACGGCTTACTCAACTTGTCCTCGATACGCTTTCTAGTGATGGACTTGCCCATTGGATAGAAGCCAATGAATAGACCACAGGAAGCAACTCTGGCGCGCTGGCGACTTGTGCTTGGTAAATATGCACGAGATCAACTTCCTGTCGGCATGACTCTTGAACAACAGCGCATTGAGAGCGCATTAGACTTTCTTTATTCGCGAGAATACAAGGGTCGTGGTGTTCGTGACGATGATGAACAAACCAGTCCCCGTGGCGCGAGTTTGGATCCATCGCAACTAACTGTCCCGGGTTGGCTCAACGAGGTACGGGAGCTCTTTCCTAAAGATACCGTTGCCCTGATCGAGAAACATGCCCTTGATCGATATGGACTAGCCGAATTGGTGACTGACGCGGAAATTCTTCGACGTCTCGAGCCGAACTTTGATCTGCTGAAGATGTTGCTCACTTTTCGCGGGCATCTGAAAGGCGAGGTCTTAAATGAGGCACGTCGTGTGATCAGGAGCGTTGTAGAGGAGATCAAACGACGCCTTAGCGCTGAGATCCGTCGGGCATTTTCGGGGAATCGAAATCGTTTTCGCCACAGCAATCTTAAGTTGGCCCAGAACCTCGATTGGCGTGGAACGATTCGTAAGAACCTTAAGAACTTTGATAAAGAACGAAAACAGATCGTAGTCGAGCAGGTTCTATTCTTCTCAAAAATTCAACGTCGCTTGCCCTGGCGAATAATTCTGTGTGTTGACCAAAGTGGAAGTATGGCAGGGTCCGTGATCTACAGCGCTGTGATGGCAGGCATCCTCAGTAGTTTGCCGCTATTAGACGTGAAGCTCGTGGCTTTTGATACTTCAGTCGTTGATCTAAGTGGACATATCGAGGATCCAGTCGAGCTACTTATGAACGTGCAACTTGGTGGTGGTACGGACATCGGTCAGGCAATGAAGTATTGCGAGCAACTCGTCGAAGATCCGCATCGCACGATAGTTGTTTTGGTTAGTGACTTTTGCGAGGGCGGTGCTCCGCGTGCGCTACTTGCGTCATGTCAACGTTTTCGCGAGGGAGGTGTCAGGTTGTTGGGACTGGCTGCACTGGACGAAACTGCGAATCCAAGTTACGACGTTCAAATGGCGGAGATGTTGTCGGCAAAGGGAATGGACATCGCCGCGCTTACACCCAAACATTTTGCGGAATGGCTAGCGAAAGTAATCTGCTAAGCAAACTCGTCGAGTTGGTATCGGCTTTTAACGACGCTTCGTGGGAAGCGCTCGCGAGCATAGGTTTGCTCCGTCGTGCCCGGAAAGATTTGGCAAAGGGGCTTCAAATCACGATAGTTGAAGAATCAACCGAAGTTGTGAAATTAGACGTGTCACCATTCATTGTCTCCATGACAGCGAGTGGTCCTGCGAAAGCTGAGTGCAGTTGTCCAGCGCCTGGAGTCTGTCAACATATTCTTGCTGCGGGATTGCACCTCCAAAGTCTTTTCACCGAAACCAAAACAGAGAAATCGTTCACCTCAGCTGATGAAGTCCGCGATGAGATCGTTTTGATCACAACTGAAATCTTGAAGTCGTGGGCCGGATCGGCTGATTACAAGAGCGGTGTGGGGTTGTATGAAAAAAATACTTTACCGGCGGTGATCGAATTCGCCGAATCAGTAGTCATCCATCTAATGCCCAGCAACACTGAGATTCGCTTTGTACCTGGCGGCGGTTTGGATGGAATGATCCTCCCAAAGCCACTGGGGAAAAAAGCTGCAGTCGCCGGAATCCTGGCCTTGAGAAAGCACCTGGGCTTCGAAGTTCCGATTTCTGCAGCGCAACAGTCTTTAGTAGATCCAGGTGGTACGCCGCGCTCCAAAAAGGAGATTCTTGACTCCGCGTGTTTGGTATTGGAAGACGCAGTGGCAGTCGGTCTGACGCATGTGTCAGAGGCACTCGCACAGCGATTGATTACTCTCGCCGTATCGGCTCAGGGTGCGCAGATGCCTCGAGTTTCAATGTCGCTGAAAACAGTAGCCGATGAAGTTAAATCCATTCTGCGCAGAGAAGCGCGTGCAAATGAGGCACGACTGTTACTTTTGATTTCTCGGGTCTATGCGTTGATGGAGGCGATTCGCGCTGGAGGTGACAATCAGGGCTCCGAGCTTGCGGGCTCTTTTCGCGCTCAGTATGTCGAAGTTTCAGAAATTGAGCTTGCAGGTGTTGGTGCGTACACCTGGCAAACGGGCTCCGGTTACGTTGGCCTCACAGTGCTCTTCTGGTCAAATTCGTCTAAAGAGTTCCTTTCCTGGTCGTATGCGCGTCCAGAGATTCAACGAGTGGATGCACGACAACGATTTTTTGGCGAGGGCCCCTGGGAAGGGACTCAGAGTCCGCAACAAGTTGCTGAATCAACTCTCAAACTTCGCAATGCTCGTCGTACAGCTAATGGACGATTATCTGCTTCAACGAAAACGACGGGACTCGTCTTATCGAAAGTAGTACCGCAGGCACTTGATTTCGGCGATCGTTTGTTCAGATCGTGGAACATGTTGGGACATTATGTAGCCGGCAAGCAGCCTTTAGGTCTTCGTGAACCAAACCCGTTGGGTCTTGTTGTTGTTCTCCAGCCGGTAGCATTTGGTTCACGTTCATTTGACTCGATCAATCAAACATTTAACTGGGAAATATACGACGAGTTAGGTGAGTCGCTGATGCTGACGCTTCCGTTTCGTGATTGGACCAAAGAATCGATTCGAATACTGGAACAATTATCGCCAGCCCGCGAGGTTGTTTGGCGTTTCGTTGTGCGACTTACGAAAGAAGACAGCGGGTTGTTCGTCGAACCAATTTCGATTCTGCGTGCTGAGGAACCAGCGAAGCCAGTATTCCAACTCGCGTTTGATGCACTGCCTCAAAATGTCCCGGAAGGCATTTCGGAAAATCAAAGTTCAGACGATGAGCATGAGGAAGGCGACGATGCTCAAATCGACGAACCCGATCTACTTGTGAGAGGTTCGCTAACGGGAGTTATTTGTGAACTCAACAAACGCCTGGAAGCGATCGCTGAGACCGGAATTCAGAATGGACTTGCCGCACATCGTGACTGGTTTAGTGAGTCGCGTAAGGATGTTTATAACTTTGGTCTAACGTCATTGGCTCGAGCAATGGAGTCACTCTCAAGCCAATCGTCGTCAGCAGTTGTCATCAAAGCTCGGTATCTGAGTCATCTACATGCACAAGCAGTGAGCAAGGTGATCTAGGATCTCTAATAAAAAGTTTCTTTGCCGCGAAGCGGCCTAAGCATATAGCCGGGGGTGGAGCGAGGCTTTGCGAGCGGAACCCCAGGTTATCGATTGGAAAATCCCAGCGTCCTGAAGGGACGCGAGCATTGAGTTATCGCTGCGATTCAACCTGCCGACGCGTATTCTGAAAGGTGTCAATTCCGCTCGCGTCCTTTCAGGACGCATTTATCGATTCGATCCGCTCACCCAGGGTTCCGTTGCGCTTCACCCTGGGCTATACGCTTAGGCCGCTCCGCGGCAAAACAAAAACGGTTGTCTGGAATTGAAGACACAAAAGTCCCAGTCATTAGGAACTCAAACATTGGCGAGTTATGATTACTTCCTCGATCTAGTGAATCTCACGTCAATCTAACTGAACCTGCATCTCGTAGAGATTCTTCTTGACCAACCGTCCGCGCTTCGCCTTTACTACTCCGCCATGCGCACACGACTCAGTGTTTTTCTAATCACTCTGTCCGGACTTGTACTTGAAGTCGGACTTACTCGCATTTATTCGGCCAGCGTTTGGTATCACTTCGCCTTCGTGGCTATCTCCGTTGCCTTACTTGGTTGGGGGCTGGGCGGCTTTACGGTTCACTTGTTAAAGCAGCGAGTGACACTGTCGCTTAATTCAGCCGCATTAATTTCTGCTCTTTACGCGCTGACTATTCCACTCTGTCTGCTGGTGCTGGCTAGTTATCCATTTGAAATGAGCCGGCTGCCACTCTATTTTCTCGCGCCGCTTCCACCGTTCTTTCTTGCCGGCATGGCTCTCTCAATAATTTTTGATATTCATCGTGAAGTAGCCACCTCTCTATACTTTGCGGATCTACTGGGTGCAGCGATTGGCGCAGTTTTAGTCACGTTACTTTTACACTGGCTTGGTGGTGAGACAGCTTTGTTGACCGGCGCCATCGCTCCAGCTATTGGTGCGTTTTGTCTTCTCCAAACTGCCGAAGAGTCAAAATCCTCTCCTCTATTAAAGATTGGTATCGTCGCGGTTGTTTTGTTGACAATCGGTTTGGCCATTGGCGGATTCAAATTCGGAATATTGCGCGTTTTGCCTGGAACAACGAAGGCAATGCGCAATCAGATGGACGCAAATCCCGGTTCACGAGTCACTCACACTGGTTGGAACGCGTATTCGCGAATCGATGCAGTTGAAGGTGTCGAGCACCAGGGAAACCTGGCGCGTCTTTATATCGATTCGGACGCATGGACGGGCATTCGCGAGTGGGACGGAAAATTGGAAACCGCCAGAGATCTACGCGACTCTTACCGCGCGTTACCGTTCCGATTGGTACCGAACGCCGAGACCCTGATCATTGGACCAGGTGGTGGACCCGACGTTGTTGCTGCGCTCGCTTCGGGTAGTAAAAAGGTGACAGCGGTGGAGATGAATCCGTTGATGTTGCAGTTTGTTCGTAACTACGGACCACGCGCAGGAAATCTTTACGATCGCCCCGATGTTGAAGCAATACTCAGTGAAGGACGAAACTTTGTCAGCCGGACAGAAAAGAAGTTTGATGTCATTCTATTAGGCTTTGTAGATTCGTGGGCATCGGTCGCTTCGGGCGGTTTATCGCTTTCAGAAAACTACTTGTATACAGCTGAGGCCTTTCGCGCGTACTACGATCACCTTTCTGACAATGGCATTCTGGTAATCCTCCGTTGGGATTCAGACATTCCCCGCTTGGTATCAAACTCAGTGGCGAACCTGGGAGCGGAAGCCGCTGCGCAACGTATCGTCACCTTGTTGGAAAAGAATTCTTCGGTGGATTCGCCGGCGCAAATGTTGTTTATGCTTCGGAAGCGTCCGTTTACCGCTGCAGAGATTGGTGAG
The DNA here is from genome assembly GCA_046734235.1 of Acidobacteriota bacterium. Lineage (GTDB taxonomy): Bacteria > Acidobacteriota > Blastocatellia > Pyrinomonadales > Pyrinomonadaceae > PSRF01. The sequence goes on along the minus strand of JBKPQV010000682.1, from coordinate 9,559 downwards.
GTCAAAAAGTGGGACCAGGCCAACAGGATCATCACTCCAGGTGACACAGCATCAGGATTAATTGGTGAAGTTTTGGCGGGCAAGAAGTCGCTCTCCCAGTACGAGGAAGCAAGTCCGCGTTTTGTTGGCGCCGTGTTTGACGACAGCCCTTTTTATTTCGCGATCGATCGACCCTTCCGCATGCCCGCTTCGATTGCCGACTCGCTTTTGCGTTGGTTACTTGGGCCAAGCATGGGAATGCTCGCCGTCTTTGCCGTGTTTGGCCGGCCTCGGCGTGCTACGGTTGGACCATACGCAAGTTCATTAATCTACTTTGCGGCCCTTGGATTTGGTTTCATTGCAGTTGAGTTGGCTTTGCTCCAAAACCTGACATTGCTGGTAGGTCATCCAATTTTTACGCTTTCAGTACTGCTATTCACCTTGCTGGCAACTGGAGGTATTGGCGCCGCGCTGAGTCGACGTTTGCCAATGTGGGTTGCCTGCGCCGGTGTGGCTGTGATTGGAACCGTTGAAGCAATTGCGCTCCCGCGCCTGGTGCCCGCACTGTTATGGCTGCCGCTGTGGGGAAGGATTGTTTGCGCAATTGTAATGATTGCTCCACTTGGTTTGATGATGGGCATGCCTTTTCCGCGCGGGCTGCGTGAGACCGGCAATGAGAGTCTGCCGCCACCACCGTTCTACTGGGGACTAAATGGCATCATGTCGGTGATTGGATCGATCACGACAGTATTCGTTGCGTTGATGGCAGGATTTCAAGCGGCGATGCTGATTGGGAGCGCGTGTTATGTGCTAGCGGCATTTGCATCGAGGAGAGCGTTCGTAGAATAAGAAATTGGAATTTAGGATTTGGAAATTGGGATTTGGGATTTGGAATTTCGGATTTCCGTACTGATCACGAAATCCGCAATCCGCAATCCCCAAATCCGCAATTCCAAATTCTAATTCTTTCTTGCCACCGCCTGCCGAAACGCCCGCTCCACCATGTCATTCGGATCTGTTGAGACTGGTCCATCTCGCCACAGCCAGCGCATCATCTCGGGCATCGCTGTACCAAGAAACTTTTGTCCGTGCAGATTCATTCCCCACGTGTAATTAACGTCGTAGCCCTTCTGCGTCAGCGCTTTCATCAAGCGGACGTTCTGTAAAAACCAATCCCACTTCTCGTCGTAGGCTCCATTGCGCCAGCCACGGTTGTCGTTTCGACCATCACACAAAAACACTCGGATGGGTTTTCGCTCACTCGCGAGCACTAAGTCCGGGTAAGCGTGTCCGCCGCGGATATTGGTGAAGCTTCCAATATTACTTAGCACTTTGCGAAATTGATTTGGCCGCTGCCACGCAACCGTGAAGGCGGCAATCGCACCTGAGCTTGAACCGCCTATGCCGTGCATCTCTGGATCTTTTGAGATGTTGTACTCCTTGCTTAAAGCCGGCAACAACTCTTCGGTGATCACGCGCGCATACTTATCGTCGAGTGTGTTGTACTCGGTTGGGCGATTCGTAGTTCGATCCCCCCATTCCTGTGCATTTGGTTCAGGTTGTTCGGGAGTTCGGCCCGGATTGATAAATACCGCAAGCATCACGGGGATCTCGCGTCTATAGATCAAATTGTCCAGCACATTCTGAGCGCGGATGTCGCCTTCTTCGGCTTTAAACGCGTGGCCATCCTGAAAAACCATCAGTGCAGCTGGTACCGCTGGGTCGTATTGCGCTGGCACGTACACCCAGTAAGTGTGTTGGGTTCCTGGATAAGCGTTGCTTGGCAATACGAATGGTCCACGAATCTCTCCTTTAGGTACCCCTTCCTGTGGCATTGAGTCAGGCCCTAAACGATATTGGGAGTTTGGGTGTGGACCAGGTGGCATCGGAGGCGAAGGCCTGGGTTGTGAAGCCTGTGTTGGGGTTGGCGTTTGTGCGGTTGATTGCGCGCTGGTGTAGCGCACAATACCAACGGTAATAACACCACCAATAGCCAGGCCCATGGCGAACGTAATTAGTCTATTCATTAAGACTCCTTAATGTCTGACGAACTTTAGTTGGTGTGTCCGATATGCTTCAGCTTGTCGGCCTAACCTTATATGATCATAGTGATCATTGCGAAACTAACCGCTGACAAGCTGAAGAGGCTCTTACAAAAGTCTTTGCCGCGGAGCGGCCAAAGCATAAAGCCCAGGGTGGAGCGAAGCGAAACCCTGGGTAGAAGCGGCGGTCAACTATGCGTCCTGAAAGGACGCGAGCAAACTGAAGTCCGGTCAATCGCAGCGTGCGAGAGACTCTTTGAATGATGAATACTGAGGTTTAGTTTGCAAACTGCAACCTGGTCGCGTCCTTTCAGGACGCATTTGAAATGCCCTATCGCCCCAGGGTTCCGCTTCGCTCCACCCTGGGCTTTACACTTAGGCCGCTCCGCGGCAAAGATTTTGCAAGAGGCTCTGAAGCATATCGGACACTACAAATTGATCACGGTTCAAGCGAGAGTTCGTATTGATTAATGAACTCAAGAAACTTCGATACTTCAACGATGTCTTTACCAACGAAGCGAATACTATGTGCGTCCGTGCGTTCTACGATACTCAAGTAGGCCAACAGTTCAGAAGGGCGATAATTCTTGAAACGCACATCCAGCTTCACGGGGCTGGAGACTTTGTAAGGCTTAAACTCCTTGATTCGTCGTACTGCCTTCATTGCCTTGTCCTTAATCAACGCGTACGAGCTTTCCGGTGTCATGGTCATTGCCGAATGAAAACCAGAAGCCCACTTAACCACCGCCCCTTCAATATTTCCCAAGAGCGACTGCGTTTCTTTTACAACCACATCATCGCCAGACACCATGATGATGGGAACATTGAAGTGGCCGGCGATGGCCGCATTGATGCCAGCTTCCGACATTGAAAGATCATTTAGTTTGACGTCTGCAAGCCGGGCGCTCGAGAGTGTGTGTGCCCTCACGCCACCCATGTTTGTTGTGCCCGAGTGGTATCCGATGAAAATAGCACCGCCAAAACTTTCATCGATTCCCTGCATCATCATTAAAGGACGAGGCCACGAACGAACGAGCAGTACATCGCGGTTGAGTTTCTCTATGAGGATGTTTTCTCCGTTTCCGTGTGAATCACTAACAACTACCTGGGATGCGCCTCCAGCGAATGCTCCCTCAATCGCGGCGTTGACCTCTTGCGTCATGAACTCGCGAAAGCGTTGATATTCAAAGCCCGTTGGTCCCAACTGATCTGCTGTCACAACGCCAACAACTCCCTCCATATCAGCAGAGATGTAGATCTTTAGTTGTCGTTGTTGAGCATTGATGGACGCAGTAAAGCAAACGAATAACAAAGCGGCAAAAATGGGCTTCATTAGATTTCTCCTATAAGAGGTTAACTCCAGCTGGAAGCTAACTAAATGATTTTAGTGCGAAAAGCAGTGCCTGGCGTGAATCTTCAGAGATGACATTCCTACTGTCATCAATCGCGTTAGCAATCCTCTCGGCCTGTTCTCTGGTTGGCGACACGAAGCTCCGATTGAATCGGTCCAACCAATCCTGGATCCAAAAGTGGCTTAAGTCTACGACTCTTTGCTCGGAGTTATGAAGTGCTTTCAACAGGTAGTATAGGCTATCCCACTTGCTCAGCTTGGCAATCATTAATAGCGCGCTGCGTTTTACATGAAACAGATCGCTGGAGTTGAATAATGTCCAAAGGCGCTCCCCACTAACCTTGGCGCGTTGATTGACAAGTGAAGTTAACGCTTGCCGCGACACTTGAGGCGCGTTATCGCTGAGCGCTTTGAAGAGTACCTCGATGTGGGGGGTGAAATTTAGTTTAGCCAACGCCTTGATTGCGGCACGGCGAATCTTGCTTTGTTGATGTGAAACGAATGGGAGGATCAATTGATCGTCTGCTGCTGCGCCTGTTTCGCCGAGTCCACTAATAGCTGGATAAAAAAACCTGGTTTGTGCAAGGTACTTTCGATAGAAGCCAGGAACGTCGAGGTCCGGGGATCGCTTGCGCAAATGATAGCGAGCTTCCTCACGCATCGCCGCGTGCGAATCGAGGAGTGCGTTGTCCAAAGTTTGTTGTGCGCCCGGCAGGTTTTGATTGACCTCGATCCGTAGCGCGGCACGACGAACCGGCATGAACCGATCTTTTTTCATTAAGGGCAATAGCTCGTGCAAAATTGGACCAGAAACTTTTGTTGCGATACTTTCAGCGGCGATCATCCGCAACACGGTATCGGTTTCTTCCAGCGCTCGCTTGAAAATCTCCGCGCCCTCAGGGTTTGGAGCGGTTAGTAGCAGCCGGTAAACAGCACGCCGGGTGGTTCGATCTTCCCTCTGCAGATACTCAAGGAGCGTTGATCGGTTTTCTTCTTTCTGGAGCAGGTCATAGATCTCGCTCACGAGGGCTGAGTGATCGGCTCGCTGAGACTCATTGAGGCGCAGGATCAAGGGAAAGCGAGTTAAGAGTAAATCTATATATGGCTGCTTAATCCTCGACCGAAGTACCTCCGTCGCCGTATTGCGAACATTCGGGACCCAATCGTTGATTCTCAGAAGGAGAAAGGGTATTTCAAGGCCGTCGGAAATTAAGTCTAGTTTCTTGATCGCTGCTTCTCTGACATAACCACTCCAATGAAAACTCGCTAGTCCAAGGAGCGAAACCGACGCGTTTTCAAAAGTGCTGAGCTTTTCTACTTCGTCAGGTGAGATTTTGAACCATTCATAATTGTAGTATCCCGATTGTGAGTATTGGTTTCGAAAGTTACTCTCCAACCACCACAACTCTTCGTTTGTTCTTCGCCACAAAATCTTATGAGCCGCAGTAGCGGCGGCTTGGGCAACTTCTCTGTCATCACTGAGGACAAAAGATAAAATTTCATCGACTGCCGCTAACTCATTCGCCTCCGCAATCGCTTTCAACAATCTTATTTGCTTCTGATGGGATCCACTCAGCTTTTCCAAAATGGATGGAGGTCGATATAGCTGATCAATAAGTTCCCTGGTTTCAGTCGAGACGTGTCGCATCCGAGCATATTAGTAAGGTATTTGCGGAAATGTCGAAGCTATTGTAGCGCTGAAATGTTTGCACTTGGTGAGGCAATAGAAACACTCAAGGTCGAGTTACTCGCGCAAGGCTCAAGTAGACACCACCGGCTTTATGCCGCGTGGTACTTCAATTTCAGGGCTAGAAAACTCACTCAAGAACTTTCTTAGAGACACCACCGGCTTTATGCCGTGTGGTGCTTCAATTTCACAACTAGGCGACTCGCTCAAAGAATTTCTTAGACACGACCGGCTTGATGCCGAGTGGTGCTTCAATTTCAGGGCTAGAAAACTCACTCAAGAACTTTCTTAGAGACACCACCGGCTTAATGCCGTGTGGTGCTTCAATTTCACAACTAGGCGACTCACCCAAAGAATTTCTTAGACACCACCGGCTTAATGCCGAGTGGTGCTTCAATTTCACAGCTGATGAATTTTTTCCAAGGCTCAACTTTTTAGCCTGTCAAGTCAGACACTCTCAAGGCGATATTTTTAAGCCCTAAGTCAGGAGTTAGCCAGCTGTGAAATTGAAGCACCACGCGGCTTAAAGCCGGTGGTGTCTAAGAAATTCTTTGGGCGAGTCGTCTAGTTGTGAAATTGAAGCACCACGCGGCGTAAAGCCGGTGGTGTCTAGGAAAGTTCTTGAGTGAGTTTTCTAGCCCTGAAGTTGAGTGACCACGCGGCTTAAAGCCGGTGGTGTCTAGGAAAGTTCTTGAGTGAGTTTTCTAGGTGTGAAATTGAAGCACCACGCGGCGTAAAGCCGGTGGTGTCTAGGAAAGTTATCTAGGGTAATCGGCCTCACTAAATTTCATTTCCTTCGGATTTCCATAGTCATCTTTCTCTTCATTCGCCCTGGGTTTCTGAAAAGTGATTTCGAACGTAATCGCCTGCCCGTTTGTTAACAATGCTCTATCGACTTACGAACTATTTGATGCGCAAAATGAAGTAAAGTTCCATTTCGTCGATTGCACTTCAACAAAAAACGAGGGCCGCGCCCGTCTCATTTGATTTCCTGCATCCCTGCAATAAACAAACACACGAATAGGATTCAATCCCATACTGCTCCCACAATCCGTCTCCTTCGCCTTGTGAATCTGCCGCTTCGAACAACTCTTCGGAGTTTTCATCGAGGTGTGAAGGGATTCCGAGAACCTCGGCAATCCGTTCGCATTCCCTAACGAGACGATAGGTAGATCCAATCATAGCGCCCGGAATTTTCAGAGAGTCGTCTGGAAATTGAACGTCGGCGAAATCAATCGGAAGGTAAAAACCTTCTGCATCACTGTGCACGATCAAATGATCAAATCCGCGTTTGAATTTCGGCTTGTTTCCGAAAAGACTGCCGATGAATGAAGGCTTCTTGCCGATAACATCCTGAAAGTACTTTTCGAGTACGGGATCTTTTGATGCCTCATCGTTTCCCGGCGGGGGAAGCTTTCCGGATGAATCCAGGTAAGCAGCAATGCGTCGCAGGTAGTGTAACCCGGAGTATCCATACATTGAGCAGGACCACACCTCGCAGTTATCCGGCTCATCATGTTGTTTCAAGCCAGCGGATTTAAGATGCTGATTCACTGAATCGAAATCTTTTCGAACCGATTCGTACGCTTCTTCATCGTTCTCACGAAGATCGGCCAGCATCCCAACTTCGAGGTCTAATCCCATAAAGTTTTTTCTCTTCTTGGTCTTTTGCGACTTGGCTCGATCGTAACTGTAGCTTTGATTCCGTTCATATAATCCCTGTCGAAGCTCCTTAACCAGCAAAATTTACTAAAATTATGCAAAAGAATGTTGAATTTTGTTTTATTTGTTGCTACACTCCTGCTCCCCCAAAATTAAATCCCGACGTTTCACTGGAAATACGCTTGCTTTTTCTCAGGCCCTTATAACCATTTAGCCCAGAAAATGAGACCTCCCGCGGGCGTCTCACGGAGTACTAAATGAAGCGTTTCTTGAAACCAGCCCTCTGGAGTGGACTACTGTCACTCCTCGTTTTCTCCCCATTTGTCATTGAGACTCGCACCCACGCTGACTCGAACGCCGGCTCTCAAAGCCGTCGGAAACTTTCGAAGGATATCCTCAAAAAGGTCTCAGATGGCCACGGCGCTGAGTTTATTCGAGTCATTGTCCAACCCAATACAAGCTGGGATATCGATTCGACACTCGAATCCTCCGGCGGAAGCAACATCCGTCGTTTTAGGAATTTTCCAGTTCGCGTAGTCACTCTAACAGCAAATGCTGCTGCTGCACTTTCTGAGCGAAATGATGTTTCCTATGTTTCGTTGAATCGTGACGTTCGCCCAATGGGGCACGTGTCTACGACAACCGGAGCAGACCTCGTACGTGCCAGTAGTGAGACAAATGTATATGGCCTCGACGGTTCGGGTATCGGTATCGCTATCATCGATTCTGGTATCGACACAGGACACATATCCTTCCTTAACAAGACCAATGAATTGCGTGTTGTATACAGTGAAGATTTTACGGGAGAAGGACGAACCGACGACCCTTACGGACATGGAACTCACGTTGCCTCGCTAGCCGCAGGCAATGGTCGTATTGCCCGAGCCCAGTATGTCGGAATAGCACCAAACGCAAATCTGATAAATCTGCGGGTTTTGAATGCAGACGGTGTCGGAACTACAGCGCAGGTGCTAAGAGCTCTGGATTGGATCGCATCAAACTATGCCAACTATAACATTCGCGTGGTCAACATGAGTTTGGGGATGCCGGCTGTTGATTCTTACCGCGATGATCCGATTTGTCGCGCTGTTAGAAAACTGGTTGACGCGGGGGTCACGGTCTTTGCTGCTGCCGGCAACAACGGTAAGGACAGCGAAGGAAATAAGGTCTATGGCCATATTCATTCGCCAGGTAATGAACCATCAGCGATCACCGTTGGCGCTTCAAATACGTTTGGAACGGATGAAAGAAGCGATGATGTTGTTACATCCTACAGTTCAAGGGGGCCCACACGAAGTTTTACTACAGATGCCGATGGAGTCCGGCATTACGACAATCTCATCAAACCTGACCTTGTAGCACCCGGTAATCGCCTGATCGATGCGGAGGCGAACGGCAATTACCTGGTAACCCAAACTCCATCGCTCGATGCTGGGGTTAGCTCAACAGAAAATCGTCGGATGATGTATTTGAGTGGCTCGTCCATGGCGACTCCTGTTGCTGCAGGCGCTGCCTTGCTCATGTTGCAGGCTAATCCTCACCTTACCCCAAATCTGATCAAAGTTCTGTTGATGTACAGCGCGCAACCGCTGGCAGGCTTCAACATGCTCGAACAAGGAGCCGGACAAATAAACATTGCCGGTGCGGTTCAGCTCGCACAATCGGTCAGGACAGATCTAAATACCTCGACGGCTGTTGGCGCTCCACTACTGACTGTGGAGAACCCTCCCACTCCCGAGACTACTATCGCGGATCATCCGTTCGCATGGTCTCGTGGCATCGTTCTAAGTCAAACCTACGCAACTGGAACCGATCTGATAACGAAATATCAATCGAGCTATGGTCTTGGCAGTTTGCTGGGTGAGGGCGTCATCACAGGCGACGCTTCGATCAGTCTCGATCCGTCGTTCTTTTCTGAGGGAGTTATTACTGGTGATCAAATCCTTGTTAGTTACGGGGTGATTACCGGTGATGGAATTCCGTTCCTTGATGTAACTCTGTTGATTCGAGATCTGCTTTCGGAGAATAGTTTTCTAAGTGATGGTGTCATTACGGGTGACGGTGTGATCACTGGTGATGGTGTGATCACTGGCGACATGGTGGCAACAGCGCAGTCCGCGATGCTTGGCGGAGACAATGGATCGTCGACATCGATCGCGGATGATGGTGTTGATTGCCTTGACTATTGAGGGCATTGATGCGGCAAATCAAGCTCGAGTTGATATTTCCTTCGCGTACTTGTCCTGGACCGAAAGTCTCTTCCGGTTCGACGCTTTAACCCCCGACTCTTTCCTAAATTGAGGGCAACAATGAGTGCAGCAGTAGGACTGAAGCTGAAACCAAATATTCGACCCCTTGGCCAACTGTATATGTGGTCGCTAGTTGCAGCTGGTTCGGCGATTGTGTTGATTTCAATCTACGAGTTTCCCTTTCAGCGTGTGGACCTGCGTTTCGCTTTTCTGTGTCTGATGGTTATGGCAAGCTCTGCCGTCGCCATTAGAATCCCGCGGGTCACCGGCAGGATCACAGTAGCTGATACTTTCATTTTTCTGGCGATGCTTCTCTACGGTGGCGCTGCGGCTATTCTGATGTCGGCGCTGGAGGGTGTTTGTGCAACGCTCATAATCAGTAAGCGTCCGAGAACGATTTCATTTAACTCCGCTATCCTTGCGACGTCGACCTTTTTCACCACTGCAACAGTCTATTTAACAGTAGGCTCACCAACTGAAGTAATTAAAGAGGGGTTCTCGGCGAATTTCTTCATCACGATTTGTGTAATGGCGTTGGCTCAATACATAGCCAACACAGTGCTGATTGCGATTGAGAAGTCTTCCAGGA
>JBKPQV010000681.1:0-4125 GCA_046734235.1 Acidobacteriota bacterium | reverse complement strand
GCATTAGATGGCCTGACCCTTCCCTAAATGTAATGATTTTCTTACGGGCTCTCATTATAGCGAGCTTTGTGACCCACAAAATTGCACCAGTCTTTCAGCAATGTTACATTGATCTTCAATTTCAGCGAAGCATCAATGTCGACGGTAGACCAACAACTTCCTACCCCGAACAATCGAGTCGCTCTTGGCGTTTGTGGCGGAATTGCCGCTTACAAGGCCGTCGAGGTCTTGCGCGGGCTCCAAAAAGCGGGTTGTAACGTCAGGGTGGCCATGACGAAACGCGCTTGCGAATTTATCCAGCCCCTCACGTTTCGTGCACTATCAGGAAGCCACGTAATCGTCGACGATTATGCCCCTGATAATCCTGATCCAATCGCTCATATTACATTTTCACAAACTATTGACCTTCTGATAGTGGCTCCGGCAACAGCGAATGTCATCGCCAAGTTTGCTAACGGCATTGCTGACGATTTTCTAACCTCAACATACCTGGCCTGCACCGCGCCCATATTAGTGGCGCCTGCGATGAACACTACGATGTGGGAGCATCCGTCCACGCAACGAAACCTCGATCACTTACGAAAGGACGGAGTTCATATTGTTCAACCAGATGCTGGTGAGATGGCTTGCGGGACAATTGGACCAGGCCGGTTAAGTGAACCTGATCTCATTGTCGCAGCTGCGTTAGACATTTTAAGGAAGGTAAACCGACGGGATCTGACAGGAGAGAGATTCCTGATAACGGTTGGGGCAACTCGCGAAGAGATTGATCCCGTTAGGTTCATCTCAAATCGATCTTCCGGGAAGATGGGGTTTGCCATAGCGGAAGCAGCAAGAAGCCGTGGCGCTGACGTTGTAGCTGTTGTTGGATCCACGACTGTAAAGGCACCTGAAGGAATGAAGATCGTGAAAGTAAGTTCTGCAAAGGAGATGGCGAGCGGCGTCAGTGGTGAGTTACACCGAGCGACTGTATTCATCGGAGCTGCTGCTGTCGCTGATTACAGACCAGTCAAACGGGCAGAACAAAAAATCAAGAAGGATTCTTCTGCAATAACGATTGAACTAGAACGAACGACTGACATCCTCAGCGAAGTTTCGGCCAGTCGACCAAGCGGCATGCTCGTGATTGGTTTTGCGGCGGAGTCAGAAAACGTGATTCAGAATGCAAAGACTAAGCTGCAAGCAAAGAGACTAGATGCAATTGTGGCAAATGACATTTCGCGCTCTGACGCCGGATTTGATTCCGAGACCAATGCCATCACGATCCTAACCGCAGCGAATGGGCTGGGACCGATTGAATTGCCGGTAATGACAAAACTCGATGCCGCAAATCAAATCATCGATGTTATTCTTCGCATCCGGTCACAAACTGTCCGATGAACTTCAGAGCCGCTCGCTAAAACAAAGTGCTCCACTCCGGAGGAGTGACATGTTTCTAGCAGTGATGTAGTTGTGAGCAGGCGCACTCCAGCGGAGTGCAATTTCTGACATTTGCGAGGTCACATAACGAGTCTTCGCTCTAACATTTACATGGCACTCCTACGGAGTGCGACTTTCTAAGCGTTCTTAAGCTATAAACATCCCACTCCTCCGGAGTGAAGAACTGACGTTGCAAGAACTCTATTAACACATGAACCCTACAGACCTGCGCGCCATAATTGATGAGACTAAGAAACAATTACTTCATCTCCAAACTCTCGGCGTCGAGGGAGTTCAGGTAGCAACTGCTGGCGCGCCATCCATCCCAGCCGAGTCGCAAGTCGCAGAAAGAAACCCGAAAGAATCTCCGACCCCGGCGACACCAAAAGCCCCGCCGATCTCAAAACCCGCGCCATTTGAAAGGCAACCAGCATCATCATTAGCGGACAGCTTGTTTGGCAACCTTGGACGCGCTCCTGAAACTCTTCCATCTTCAAACGAGACCTTTGAGGAAATTCATAGCGACATCGGTGACTGTACTCGTTGCCCGCTTCACAGTGGCCGGACAACGATCGTCCACACTGAAGGTAACCGAAAAGCGCGACTAATGTTTGTGGGTGAGGCTCCGGGAGCAGACGAAGACATTCAAGCGCGGCCGTTTGTGGGTCGTGCCGGTCAACTCCTGACGAAGATTATTGAAGCAATCGGATTCAAGCGGGAGGAAGTTCTTATTGGTAATGTCAATCGTTGTCGACCACCAGGTAATCGCACGCCAACTCCCGAAGAAGCTTCAATGTGCAAACCATACCTCTTGCGTGAAATTGCCGTGGCTCAACCAGAGGTCATTGTAGTCCTTGGCAATACCGCAATGAAAAACCTGCTGGACACCCGCGAAGGAATCACACGGGTGCGCGGCACTTTCCAGAACTACAAAGGCATCAAGGTCATGCCAACATTTCACCCCGCTTACCTCCTTCGCGATCCGTCCAAAAAGCGAGAGACTTGGGAAGACTTAAAAAAGGTTCGCGATTACCTGGATTCGACGGCTACGAATAAGTAGGTGCCGCGACTGTAATCCTCAGTAGTTTTGCGTTAACGTTTCTTTCGTGTCGAACAATTTCGGAGCGGCCGCCATAACCACAGATTCAGCGTTTCCTTCGTCACCACTCTTTGTTGAGGTGGCGGTTCCATTACACGTTTCAAAGACCTTTCTCTATCGACTACCCCCTCATACGCCTACTTGCGAACCAGGTACACGGATTCTGGTACCGCTGGGTCGGAACTTAGTCACAGGTTTTGTGGTTGGATTGCATTCAGTCGTTCCGAGTGAACTTGGTTTAGCCGAAGAAGAGATCAAAGAAGCTGAAAGTGTTATCGATTCGGTTCCCGTTTGCATTCCTGAAATCTTAGACATTACTCGCTGGGTTGCGGATTACTATTCCTCGCCATTGGGTGAAGTGATAAAAGCTGCACTACCTCCGGGGATCAGTCCCGCAATCCACGAATTCATCAACATCACCGAGGAAGGAAGGAAGGAACTCCAGGAAGCCACGGCAGAACAATCGTTATCGATATTGATACTGGAAAAATTGTTTGCGAGTGGTGAGACGAGGCGAGACCTTCTTGCCCAATTGGCGAGTCCAAATCAGCTAGCTCGAACTCTGCGCGAACTTGAACAAAGGTCGTTGATAACGCGAACGCAGACACAAGGCAGTTCCTACGTGAAGCCCAAGATTGTCCGTTTTGTTAGTTTGCGTGAAAACTATCTACTACCTCAAAACAAGAAGTTGTCAGAAGCTCAACAAAGAGTCGTCGCAACACTCACAACAGAGAATCGAGCGGTTCCTTTATCGGGCCTCCTAAAATCAGCTGGCGTAGCTGTCTCAACCGTTAACACCCTCGAAAAGTTGGGAGTCCTGGATATCACAAATGAATCCGTCAGACGTGATCCCTTCTATGAGCCTTTAGCAACTCAACCAACAAAATACGTTCTGACTGAAGATCAACATTCTGTTCTTCGTCAGATTCAATCGGAAATCAGTAAAGGCTCATACGCGGCATTTCTGTTACACGGTGTAACGGGCAGCGGCAAAACTGAAGTCTACATTCGTGCAATGCGAGCCGCTTTAGACGAGGGCAAATCTGCGATGATGCTGGTACCTGAGATAGCTCTGACTCCGGTCTTCTCGCGTCGATTGCGGGATCATTTTGGCGATGAAGTCGCGATCTTTCACTCATCTTTGAAACGCGGTGAGCGATTCGACGAATGGACGCGTGTAAAAAGCGGTGAGGCGCGAATAGTTATTGGCACCCGTTCAGGAGTCTTTGCGCCAGTTCGAAATCTCGGCCTTATCGTGATTGACGAGGAACACGAAGCCAGCTACCGGCAACAGGACTCTCCTTACTACAGTGGACGCGACACCGCCATTGTACGCGCACAAAAAGAATCAGCAGTTGTCGTGCTTGGTTCCGCGACGCCTTCACTGGAATCGTTTCAAAACTCGCGCAACGGAAAATACACGTACCTAAGCATGCCCGTACGTATCGGCGCTCGACCCATGGCTTCTGCTTCGATCATCGACATGCGAAACGTCTTTGCCCAACACGGTAAACCGCGCGTGTTCTCTGATGAACTACTGGAGGCGATCAAGGAAACTCACGAACGTAATGAGCAATCGATCATTCTTCTCAACAGGCGTGGTTACT
>JBKPQV010000680.1:0-3781 GCA_046734235.1 Acidobacteriota bacterium | reverse complement strand
AATCCAGGAAGCGATGAATCTGCGTGGCCAAAAAGTGGACATGATCATCAAGCCCACCACGTCGGTTTATGCGCCCTATTATGTGTCGTCGAGAAATTATGCCGTCCTGGTAAATGGAAACTGGCCGGGCTATTTCGACTTCGTATCTTCAGATCCAACGCGAGTGAAGATCGAATTTGAAGGGCCATCGTTTTCCATGAGGATCTACACCGCGGCTACTCCGGCTGCTCTCGTGCGCGAGCACGCGCTCGATGCGGGTCCGCCTTTCATGCCACCCAAGTGGTTGTTTAAGCCGTGGCGATGGCGAGATGAGCATACACAGCGAAAGCAATACTACGACGGAACGCCAGTCACCGGGCCATTCAATTCCGAAATCATGGAAGACGTTCTCATGATGTCGGCGTTTGGAATTCCAAACGGTGTCTATTGGATTGATCGCCCCTGGGGACCAGGAAAACCCTGGGGCTATGATGATTTTGATATTGATGAACAGCGCCTGCCCAATTTCGCTGCGATGGTTAAGTGGCTGGAAGGTCGCAACTCTAAGACGGTGCTCTGGATTGCGCCTTTCTTCCAGGGAAAGATGATGCAGGAGGCACTGGCAAAGGGATACACACTTGCCGGCCAGGTTCGACCAGTCAGCGGCAACAACTATCCAATGGTGGATTTGACGAACCCTGCGGCGAAGCAATATTGGCAGGATGGCATCGCGAAGTTGCTAAAGCTCGGCGTCGCTGGTTTCAAACTAGATCGAGCCGAAGAGGACATTCCCGAAAGTGGTCCGTACAAAGTTTTTGATGGTCGAACGATTCGTGAAAATCGCAACGCCTACCCGGCGATGTATGTGAAAGCAGTTTTTGAGGTTGCCCAAAAGCACCGTGGTAATGATTTCTTCTTGATGCCACGAGCTGCGTATACAGGTAGCTCGCCTTACTCAGTTTTCTGGGGTGGTGATATCGGTGGTACGCAGGAAGGACTACGCGCCTCGATCATCGCGATTCAAAGATCAGCTGTGATGGGTTATCCAAATTGGGGCTCGGACATTTGTGGTTACAACCAACAATTACTTGAACAGGAAGTTTGTGGGCGTTGGTTACAGTTTGGTGCGCTCAATCCGATCATGGAAGTTGGCCCAACCAGAAATGTTGCTTTCTGGAACCTGCCTCGGGAACCTGCCTACGACAGTCAACTGATCGCGATCTGGCGGATGTACGCTCGGCTCCACGAGCGCCTTATCGAATACAACTACCAATACGCGCAGGAAGCGACACGCACAGGTATGCCGATTGTGCGTCCGCTGTTTCTTGTCGATCCAGCAGTGCCGGCTGCGTGGTCCAATTGGTGGACATATCAGTACGGAAGGGATCTTTTGGTGTCGCCCATTTGGGAAAAAGGCAAAAAAACTCAGGAAGTCTATTTTCCAGCAGGAGCAACCTGGCGTGACGCCTGGAATCCGACGAAGGTTTACCGCGGCGGTCGCACAGTCAGTGTTGCTGCAGATACACATCAACTTCCACTCTTCGTGCGAGTCGGCTCGAAGGTTCAACTTGGAGATTTGAACAAAGAATGGAAAGAGTCAGTTGAGATTGCTGCAAAGAAGCCGGATCTAAAAACGTTAGATGCGGAGTTGAAAGCCTGGTGGGACAAACAAAAGGCCGGGGGCAAATGATGAACGTCTCTATCCGTTGCTCTATCCTCTTGCTCCTGATCCTCCTGGCCGGTACTGCTGCATTTGGTCAGGCCATTAACATCACGGTGGCGCTCGATGGCAGCGGTCAATTCAAAAGCGTGCAAGAGGCGATCATGTCGGTGCCCGCCGGCACCAAAGAGCAGCCTGTTGTTATCAATATCAAACCAGGCGTCTACAAGGAGCTGATCTACATTCAGCATGAGAAACGGTTTTTTCAACTGATTGGTGAGGACGCAAGCAAAACAATTCTCACTTACGATCTGAATGCAAACATTATCGGACCACAAACGGGTAAACCTATCGGAACTTTTCGAACACCTTCTACAGTGATTGATGCTGACGACTTCACCGCTGAAAACATCACTTTCGAAAATTCTGCCGGACCAGTTGGCCAGGCGTTGGCGATTCGTGTCGATGGTGATCGAGTAATCTTCCGGCGTTGCAGGTTTTTGGGCTGGCAGGACACTGTGTTTTTGAATCGTGGTAGGCAGTATTTTGAGGATTGTTACATCGCCGGCCACGTCGATTTCATCTTTGGGGCGGCGACAGCTTTCTTTGAGCGTTGTCACATCCACTGTCTCCGAAGCGGTTACATCACCGCGGCATCTACTTACGACTATCATCCTTACGGTTTTGTTTTTTCTAATTGCAAGATCACCGGTGAGTCGCCCGATGTAAAGACTTATCTCGGTCGCCCGTGGCGTGATTATTCAGCAGTGGTATACCTGAACAGTGAGATGAGTGATGTTGTGCGGCCAGTTGGGTGGCACAATTGGGATCTTCCAGCACGGGAAAAGACTTCGAGGTATGCAGAGTTCAATAGCAAGGGCGCCGGAGCGGACGTGAAGTCACGTGTTACCTGGTCTCGCCAATTGACCAAAAACGAAGCGAAAAAGATTACTGTGAAAAGCGTTTTAAGTGGTGACGATGGGTGGACTCCGGCTGTAAGGGTGTCAGCGACTAAAGGCTCGTAAGTTCTCTCTGTGTCTCTGTGTTCTCTGTGTCGCTGTGTTAAATCGAGATTCGGGATACACGACCTCGTAATTAACACAGAGACGCAGAGAACACAGAGACACAGAGAAAGCCTGGTAAACAACTACGATGATCATCACCAGAGTTGCCATCTTGTTTCTGATCTGTGTGGCTGTTCGCGTTCCACTTTCTGCACAGACCTATTATCAGGAACCTCCTCGCAGTCTCGCTGGCATGTGGCGATTTGCCCTTGATCGAACCGATTCGGGCATCAATGGTAAATGGTTCGGAACAAACCTCTCTGGTTTTGTTCGTCTCCCGGGAATCGTGCAGGCTCAATTTGTGGGAGGCGATGAAATTAGCACCAGCACACCATGGGTACTATCACTCTATGACCGTTATTGGTTCTTACGCGACGACTACAAGAAGTACGCAGACAGGATTGTCAAAGTCCCCTTTCTCTCACAACCTCCCCGGCATTACCTCGGCGTAGCCTGGTATCAACGGGAGATCGAAATACCAACTCATTGGGCGGCGCGTCGTGTTCTGTTAACTCTTGAACGCCCCCACTGGGAAACGACAGTCTGGATTGATGAAAAGAAAATCGGTTCAGATCGCAGCCTGGTTGCACCTCACATCTACGAACTTGGTTCCATCACTCCCGGCCGGCATCGCTTAACCATTCGCATCGACAACCGGATGTTGATGCCATACCGGCCAGACGCTCACAGTGTTTCTGATTCGCTGGGAGCTAGTTGGAACGGGATTGTGGGCCGTATTGATCTCACTTCTACACCTCGTGTCTGGATTGACGACGCACAAGTGTTTCCAGATCTCGCACGCAAGATAATGACGATCAAAGCGCGAATCGGAAATCAAACCGGACTTAGTGGTAATGGGACGTTAACTGCAATCTGGCCTGACGTTGGTGTCGTACCGGTTACCTGGGACGACACAGGCGGAAATGTCGAACTGGAGGTGCCAATTCGTGAATACGCACCGACGTGGGATGAGTTCAAACCGAATCTACAGCAGCTGAGACTGTGGCTTAAGGGAAATGGGGTCGAAGATTATCGGACCATTATGGTTGGTCTTCGTGACTTTCGCGCCGTGGGCAAC
>JBKPQV010000679.1:0-8688 GCA_046734235.1 Acidobacteriota bacterium | reverse complement strand
ACCGTTCGCCGTGTTCATAGTTACGCCATAACCGTGCGTGTAGATTAACCGCTCATTGACCCAGTTGCGTGACGATTCCGGCAGTTTGAGGTCGTTGATTTCCCTTGGCGCGACCATCGTTTGTCGGGTCTTTCCTCCGGTGACGTATCGGTCAACGTCAACGTCTTGGAAGTCGTAGTAAGTGCGAATTGCCTGGATTTGTTTGAGTGTGTCTTTGAGGGCGTTCCAGTCCCAGAGTCGAATATTGTCTAAACTCTCAGTGTTGTTTTGCAAATCTAAAGCTTCCGTTGTTCCCTCAGCCTGGAAGTCACGGAGTTCAATTTGATCCAAGCCAAACCCTTTACGGGTCCATTCAATGTTGTGAGCGATGAATGGGGACTCACGATCTAGTTCATTTGGCTTAACAACAAAGCTTTGTACATAGGAGGGAATAAGAACAACGCCGACGATGTAAACGGCAACGGGAAGCGAGACCGCGATTAGTAAGAGGCTAAACCGTCGTGCTGTAAACGCATTTACGACAGAAACAATGGCCGCAACCAATAACGCTATTGCTACAAGGGTTAACGCAGGTAAGACGTAATGAGCCTCGGTATAGGTGACGCCAGAAAACGTTTGATGGTCGTCCCATAGGAATGGGTAGCGAGCCAGATAAGTAGACCAACTCAGCGCAACCAGAAACAACGCAAGTGCGCAGCATACGCCTCTAAAAGCAGCGCCTGAAGACCAGCGAACGCTTGGCTTCAAGACACGCTGCGGAAGACCGAGAAGCGAATATCCAATTGCAGCGATAAGAATGATCAGGGTGACTCCTAAGAGCCAGCTAGTCAAAGACTGGTAAAGGGGCAAGGAGAATAGGTAGAACCCTAGTGGTTTGCCAAAAACCGGATCATGCGTTGAGGTTGAAGGTTGGTGAAGAAAGAGAGCCACTTTTTGCCAGTCGTCCTTGATTGCAAATCCATACAACAGACCAATCACCGATGAGAGCAACCAACCTACAGGCCGGATTACCCGGGCGGGTGAAAACTGGAATGGCTGGTTGTTAAGAATGATAGTGCGTTGTTCGAAGGCAGCTGAACCAAAGAGTCGTTGGAAGAGCCAAAACGTCGCGCTTAGGATCACCGCGGTCACAACAGTAGATACGATGAAAAGACCGACCTTAAGTTTGAAGATGTACCAATAAACTGAAGAGAAACCGAGAGAGCCAAACCAGAGTGCAGATAAGTAGACCGATAAAAGGCGTGACGCAGCCAGAAGCAATACGGCAGCAGCTACGATGACCCCGATACGCCAACGTTTTCGCCTGCGTGGCCCAACGTCGATTACACCTCCGTTGTCTGACTCGTCATCCACGGAGGGTAGAATACGCGGAACTAGGCTCAAAGGCTAACGATGCCATCATTCCGTGATAATGAGGGCCTGTGTATAATGAATCTGCCAGTCAATTTTCATTAGATCGACTTGCACTCGCTTATTTTCGTCCAAAGGTTGAGGTTGTTGAGATAGTTAGATGTTAACGCCGGAAACAATTCTTCAGGGTCGTTACAAGATTGTCCGCCAGCTTGGCCAGGGCGGTATGGGAACGGTGTACGAGGCTATAGATCAAAGGCTCGACACGACCGTAGCGCTGAAGGAGACATTCTTCGCTGATGAGCGCTTGCGCAAGCAGTTTGAGCGTGAAGCGCGTCTCTTGGCCCGTTTGCATCATCCTGCTCTACCCAGGGTGAGTGACCATTTTTCGGAAGGCGACGGTCAGTTTCTCGTGATGCAGTTTATTCCCGGGAGCGATCTTTCGGAGATGATGACGCAGAAACGCGGTCCCTTTCCAGCTGATCAAGTTTTGACATGGGCAGATCAACTCCTGGATGCTCTTGATTACTTACATACTCAAGAACCACAAATTGTTCATAGGGACATCAAGCCGCAAAACTTAAAGCTCACGTCACGAGGCCAGATCATTTTGCTCGACTTTGGTCTTGCGAAAGGGCAAACCGGAGAGATTTCACGCGTTACTACGGCGGCCAGCATTTTTGGTTACACGCCAAACTACGCTCCTTTAGAGCAGATTCAGGGTCTTGGTACTGATTCTCGCAGCGATCTCTATTCCCTGGCAGCCACGGTCTACCACCTGCTCACGGCGAATAAGCCGCCCGATGCTCTGACACGCGCAGCCGCTTTAGTAAACGGTCAGCCTGATCCACTTGTGCCCGCGACTGATCTGAATACTTTGGTAGCGCCTGAGGTGAGCAATGTGTTGCAACAAGCCATGGCGCAGAATCGGGAGCAGCGGTTTGGCAGCGCAGCGGAAATGCGAAAGGCCTTGCACCGAACCGAACAAACTTCGACAGTGATTAACCGTAGCGAAGCCCAAACTGTATTGCGAGCGCCCTTGACGCCAACCATACCGGTTGAAACAACGAAGCTGGTTGAGAAGCAAGCAACTGTCGCAGCAGGTGAAACGACCATCGCTCGCCCGCTGGTTGCCAATCCGAAACGCAGTCCACTGCCGTGGGTCCTGTCGGGCGGGGTACTCGTTTTACTTGCAGCGTGTGTCGTTGGTTTCTATATGGTGAAGCAGCGAGGAACAGACGTGGCCCAGTTAGACGCTGCCAGTCCGACACCTTCCGCAACGTCTGCACCGACTGTTGAACCCTCGCAGATCCCAGTTCAGAGTCCAAGTCTAATCACGAAAGTCGAAACGAAACCGACGCCTGCTGAGTCGAAGACGCCGAAACGGACTGAGACTCCGAAGCCTGAACCGAAGAAAGAACCAACGCCGGAACCGGCGCCGACAACGCCACCACAACAACAAGGAACTACCGGACATGAGTCAGAAGATCCTGTAAGTCCACCTGATACCCAGAGGGATCCTCCTCGAGGGCCGGGTCCCCGTCCTCCGAAAGTGAATCCTCGTGGGGTGCCCAATATTCAAGTGATGCCTGGCGGTGTAGTAATTCGAAAATTTCCAGATGGCTCGCAGCTTATATCATCGCCAGACGGTACCAGGGTCTACGTCGCTCCTGATGGGAGGAGACAAGTTGTGAATCCTCCTCGCCAAAGGCGCCCGACCGCTCCGTAGCCGAGTGTAGTAATATCTGCGTTGCTCACATCTCCGTTGCTCGATGGGAATCGTGGTTGTCAGGATTTGAGCTCTTGATCTAATACGACCGTAGTTTCGAGGAGAAATCAATGAGTAAGTCTGTACAGATTCGTCTGATCATTTCGGCGTTCGCATTGTGTGTGACGTTAGCGGTGTTACTGCCAGCCGGTTCAAAGGCACGTGCGGAAAGTAAGACTCTGGCGCCGGTTATTCGTCTAACGCCACCCTCGCCTGTGATTGAAGACAAAGAGCGAGTCGCTGAACTAAGTCAACGTCGTGCGCGCGTGGCCCAGGCAGTTGGCAATAAGTCTCTATTGATCATGTTTAGTACCGAGCCGCGAGTTTACGCGAACGACGTCGATTATCCTTATCGACAGGAAAATAATCTTTACTATCTGACGAATCTCAAACAGAAAAACGCAACGCTTGTATTGTTGCCGGGGAATACACAAACTCCTGAAATCTTGTTTTTGCCACGCCGCAATCCCGCGGCCGAAACCTGGACAGGACACATGTACAGCGCGCAAGAGGCCAACCAGCTCAGCGGTGTAAAAGAGATTTGGGAAGCTAATGAGTTCAACGCATTCATTGAAGCAATTAAAAACCGGCAACCGTATCGCCCAAAACAAGAAAACATTTTCATGTCTGATCTGCCAGCCGGAACGGTAATGACAAACGGCAATGGTTTTGAGCCGTTATTGGAGGCCGCAGGCAAGAACGAAGCCGGTCTTTACCTGCTGATGACACGCGAAATGGAAAGTCGTGAATACAAGAAGGAGCAGCGGTTTGCTACTGATTGGGTCAAGACCGCATCAGGCTACAGTATCAAGAACGCCTGGCCCATCTTCGTCGACATGCGATTAAAGAAGTCTCCTATGGAATTGCGGCTGATGCAGCACGCTATTGATATCAGTACTGAAGCTCACGAACGGGCCTGGGTCGCGGCAGGTGAGGCGAAGTGGGAGTATGAAGTAGATGCAGTAATGGCTTACACATTCAAGCTGCGCAATGCAGATAACTGGGGCTATCCAGACATCGTTGGATGTGGTACCAATGCGACCACGCTTCACTACGAGGAGTCGCAGGGGCCAGTTAAGTCTGGAGAGTTGTTATTGATGGATGTCGGGGCGGAATATGATCATTACTCGGCCGACATCACCAGGACGTTTCCTGTGAACGGAAAGTTTTCTCCAGTTCAAGCTGCGGTTTATCAAATTGTTTACGACGCCCAAGAAGCAGTGGCCAGAGCGTCAAAGCCTGGTGCAACCTTGTCGGATGTAAATCGAGCTGGCACTGAAGTTATTAAGGACGGACTACTCAAGCTCGGTTTGATTACCGATCGCAATTCAAACCAACACCGAATCTGGTTTATGCACGGAACCTCGCATTGGTTAGGCATGAACGTTCATGACGTTGGTGGTGGCGCGAAGTTTGAGCCTGGCGCTGTTTTTACAAACGAACCAGGTATTTATCTTCGACCTGACGCTTTAGACTACCTGCCGTACGGTTGGAACAAAGAAGATTGGGACAAGTTTAAGGAAGCGGTTCGACCAGCATTTGAAAAGTACAAAGGCATTGGCGTTCGTATTGAGGACGACATGCTGATCACCGCTGATGGTGTTAAGTGGATGAGCGAAGCTTTACCACGCAAGATGTCTGAGATTGAGGACTTTATTGCTAAAGCGAGAAAGGCCTCTGAATAGAGGCCTCTTCATTGGTCATTTTCCATTTTCCATTTCTCATTTTCGATTTTTCAGACCCTTCGGGAATCCATTCAATACTGGGCTCCCGGAGGGTTTTTCAAATGGAAAATGAGAAATGGAAAATGGAAAATGACCAATGAAAGTTATCTAAGCCCTAAGAGCGAAGACCAAAAATTTTTTTAACGCACCCTGAGAGCCATCTCAGGGCTGTTCGAAAAAAACCATGCTTGGGTGGCGGCTCACCCTCTTCTGTTTTCGCTTCTGCCGTGAGGGCAGTAAAGAATTGCGTCGCCATCATCTTCACCGTACCCTGGATCATCCGTTGGCCGACGCTGGCGATTGTTCCACCAACTTGCACATCGCCTGAATAGTTTACGGAAGTCTCGTCGCCAACTACCTCAAGATCCAGATCGCCTGAACCTTTAAGAAATCCCGGCGAGCCTTTACCTTCAACTACCATCCGAAAATGTTCAGGCGCCCGCAGGTCTTCGAGCTTCACGGTTCCGTTAAATACGCCCTTGATTGATCCAACCCCAGCTCGAATCGTCGCAGCATAAATATCATCTCCAGTTCTTTCGAGACGTTCGCAGCCGGGAATGGTGCGTTGCAAAACTTCTGGATTGATTAGAGCTGCGTAGACGCTTGCCCGTTCAGCATTAATCTGATGTTTGCCTTCAATCTTCATAACCTTCTTAAGGTCATCAAC
Source organism: Acidobacteriota bacterium (assembly GCA_046734235.1). Lineage (GTDB taxonomy): Bacteria > Acidobacteriota > Blastocatellia > Pyrinomonadales > Pyrinomonadaceae > PSRF01. The sequence continues at coordinate 3,179 of JBKPQV010000679.1, read as the reverse complement.
CTCCTTGGAGTGCGGTGGCCTGGCACCGCTTTGTCACAGCGTACCTTGAAACTATTAACTCTGCTTTTCGATTTGAATTATTTGGGATCCGCACATTCACGATCGACGAGTCTCGCTGTTACAAAGCGGTGCCAGGCCACCGCACTCCAAGGAGGTTCGCGAAGCTAAGGTTAACGAACGTTACTCCTGGCTGCGTTGATCGCCCGTCGAGTGTGAACCTGTGCCAAGTGACAACGATAGTCACCGGACGCATACAAGTCTGTATTTGGGTCAACGCCGTCACAAACATGGCTGGCAGCGTTCGCTAATGCTGTTTCATCGAGGGCTGAATTGACTAGCGCTGCTTCGGTCGCCTTTGGTCGGTAAGCTTTTACCCCTACCCCAGTAACGCCAATGCTGGCGGTTTCGCATGAGCCATCAGCTTTCAATGTCAGACTAATTGCGATACCCACAACAGCAAAGCCGGAAGCTGGATGAGGAACTTTCTGATACGCCTGGCCAAATTTACCGGCAGGCTTTGCGATCCGGATCTCGCGAAGAATCTCACCTGGCTGGAGATCGGTCGTCAGCAAGTCGATAAAGAAGTCATCCGCATTAACTGTCCGTTCACCATTAGGACCAACCAAAACCAATTGAGCCTTTAAGGCGAGGGCTGCTGCCGGCCAATCGCCGGCGGGATCTGAGTGAGCAATGCTGCCACCTATCGTTCCTTTGTTTCTAACTTGAACGTCTCCGATACTCGCAGCGCACGCAGGTAACAATGGGCAAATCTGCTTGAGTAGATCCGATGACTCGAGTTCGTAATGCGTAGTGGTGGCACCTATTAGAATCTGATCGCCAGCTTCGCGAATGTAAGAGAGTTCTTTGATTCGCGCGATATCGATCAGTAGTTGAGGTTGGGCAAGGCGAAGTTTCATGGCTGGGATAAGACTGTGGCCCCCCGCAAGAATCTTCGAGCCGTCTGGATCCGCCGCAAGTAGCGCAACAGCATCATCGAGAGACTTCGGAACTTTGTAATCAAATTCGGTTGCAATCATGATTTGAACTCCTTAGTAAACTCAGTGACTACTGTTAATGATTCTCCACAACGCTTCTGGCTTCACCGGCATATCCAAATGCCTAACACCGAATGGTGAAAGAGCGTCGACAAGTGCCCCGACGATTGCCGGCGTAGCTCCAATGGTGCCCGCCTCGCCGACACCTTTTACGCCGAGAGGGTTAACAGGTGAAGGCGTTTCGGTTCGATCCAATTCAAAGTGGGGGACATGGCTGGCGCGAGGAAGGGCATAGTCCATTAATGTTCCAGAGATCAATTGACCTTGCTCGTCATAGACCACTTCTTCAAACATCGCTTGGCCGATCGATTGCACAATGCCTCCGTGTACCTGCCCGTCGACAAGCATTGGATTGATCACCTTGCCGCAATCATCGACAGCAACGTAACGAAGGAACTTAATGTCCCCTGTTTCTCGATCGACTTCGACAACCGCGATGTGTGTCCCAAACGGGAAGGTAAAGTTCTTGGGTTCAAAGAAGTAGGTGGCCGAGAGACCAGGCTCCGTATCTGGTGGAAGTTCCTTGGCCAGGTGCGCCGCAAGCGCGATCTCCTGGATAGTTAAACTCGACCTCCCATCGGTTTGTGGTTCGGGTAGGGCAGCAGCAGGAGCTTCACCCACAGGAACAACAGGCTCGGAACTGCCACCAGCGGCTGCCGCAGTCGCTGCGGTCAAAGAGTATTTGCCACCTTCAAACGAAACGCGATTCGCGTCCGCCTGGAGCATATGCGCGGCAATCTTTGTCGCTTTCTCCTTTAGTTTCTGAATAGCAACGTAGACAGCCGTACCACCCACAGCAGTTGCGCGACTTCCAAAAGTGCCGATACCGTATTGCACAACACCTGTGTCGCCATGGATTACTGTGACGTCATTGAGATCCACGCCTAATTCGTCTGCAGCGATCTGCGCGAACGAAGTTTCCTGCCCTTGTCCGTGCGGCGAGGCACCGGTCATCACCGTTACTTTGCCCGTTGGTTCAATGCGCACAGTGGCACTTTCCCAACCACCAGCCGGCATCGCTTGCGATGGACCAAGAGCGCAAATCTCGACGTAAGTTGAAATTCCGATCCCAATCAGACGACCCTGGTCGCGAGCGGCCTTTTGATCCGCCCGAAGTTTGGCATAGTCGGCTATGCCCTGTGCCTTATCGAGCGCACCCTTGTAGTCGCCACTGTCGTAAGCGAGGCCAGTTGCCGTTTGAAATGGGAATTCGTTTGCGGCCGGAAAGTTTTTCCGGCGTAATTCTGCAGGATCGACGCCGAGTTCAGCGGCAACCAGGTCCATTGCGCGTTCCACCACGTAAGTTGCTTCTGGCCTGCCGGCACCGCGATAGGCGTCCGTTGCCATCTTATTTGTGAAGCACGCAGTGATGTTGATTTGTATTGCCGGAATCTTATACGCACCCGACAACATTAAGCCCGTTAGGGTAGGAATTGCCGGAGTCAGGAGTTGGTGATATGAACCCAGGTCTGCAAACACGTTGTAGCGTAGCCCTGTCACTGTGCCGTCATTTTTGAAAGCGACTTCAATATCGCCAACCTGGCCACGACCATGAATCGTCGCTTGAATATTTTCACGCCTGGTCTCAATCCACTTAACCGGTTGATTGAGCTGCATTGAAATCCAGCCAAGCAGTGCCTCTTCACCGTAGACGTTTAGCTTGGATCCAAAACCGCCGCCCACTTCCGGGGTGATTACTCGCAACTTGTTTTCCGGAATTCCAATCATCAAGGCGAGTTGTGTTCTTAGCAGATGGGGAATTTGAGTTGACGACCAGATCGTTAATTCTTGTTCGCCGGGAAAGTAGCGAGCTAAAACACCGCGAGGCTCCATCGCAATAGGAGCTAGTCTTTTGTGAAGAATACGCTGTTTGACTGTTCGTTCAGCGGATGCAAAGGCTGCCTCAATATCTCCTTCGCCAGCCGTCAGCTTGTAGGCAATATTGTCATCAAATTGTTCATGAATCACAGGGCCGCCACTGGCAGCTGCTTCCACATCAGTGACAACCGGGAGGTCCTCATAATCAACCGCTACCAAATCAACGGCATCACGCGCTTTGTAGCGATCAGTAGCGACGATTGCTGCTATCGGGTGACCAACGAAATAGACCTTATCCTTTGCGAG
>JBKPQV010000678.1:0-7289 GCA_046734235.1 Acidobacteriota bacterium | reverse complement strand
GCTCACGGTTTTCACAGATAGCTTGTCGAATGTTTGGAGAGAGCGATGCAGGTCCTGAAAGAACCGCGTGTCGCAGACGTGCCAGCCGTTGAGCGTAAGGATCAAAAGCAGGCGAGTGAGAATGAAATCTAGCGAGGCTGGATGTCACAGCGCTGTCCAGGATCATGACATCTACTTTTCGATTGTTTACGCCCCATGTCCAAAAGCCGCTGAGCCGTTTGTAACCAAATATCACGAGTAATTTGGCTGCTCTTGAAAACAGTTCCTCGGAAGGCATCTTGAAACCAAGTGCATCAGCGATTCGAGCAATTATATTGAATCCCACACAAATGTAAGTGGCGTCCAAAATTTCACGATCCGACAACCCTGCGCCTCGCGCCGCCGCGATGTCGTCGAACACAATCTCGCTCGGAAATAATGTTACCTTCTCTAATAGCTCAAGAGTCGCGCGGGTCTTCCCATTAATGCGGGCTTTGCGCCAGTCGGTGAAGACCTCTCCCGTCAGATCCTGACCGACCAGTGACCACGCGACCGCGCGGTGGGCGTTCGTTCAAAACAGACACCGATTTAAACTTGCAGTGAATGCGCCAAACAACTCACGCTCACCGATAGTCCACTGGGATGGACCACGAAGTAACTCATGTCCCAAATCACAGAAATGACGGCCAAAGTACTCCGGCCGGTATGAGAACGTCTTCACGACATCGAAAGGCTCGGAGAGCGTAAGCACGTGAGTCAACCTAAGCAATAGCCTTTGGCGAATCCCATGACCGTTCTGTAGTTTTGATAATCGCATTGGCAACTAGCCTGCATTTACAGGCCGGGCGGAGCTCGGTGCTCGCGCAATTACAGGGACAAACCAACGCTTAAAATGTCTTAAGTAGAACTGCTAAAAGTCTTGCGAACGCAGACAGACAGATTGCGAGAAAGTAGCATCCGGCTATTAGCTCGTCACCAGCCAAAACGTGGACTCCGGTCTCAAACTTTTGGTTGAGTCGTCAACTGCGCGTGCATTGCGACCCTCTTAGCATGTTCACAACCAGCTCTTTCATACAGGAATTGAGTGGGTTCTTGATTTTGCTGCCCGCAGATGCAGGATTAAGCCACGCGTAGCGCAGACAATCAGTAACGCGTAGAAGAAGGCAAATCCCACGTGCGCGAGAACCAGAAGCGAATAAACGAACGCAATCGCGCCGCCGAAGATCACCTGCTCCTGCCACTTGATCGGAGTAGATCCCGGATCCGTAACCATATAAAAGGTAAAGAGAATAAAACTCACGCCTGTCATGGGGACTAGACCGACGATCAGCGGAATGTCGCTCATTAGACAGCGCAGGATGCCCTGTATTGCAAAGCCCATCACCCAGCCGAGTACCAATGGCAAGCGCCCTGCATAACGCCAGTTCATGAAAACTCCGACGAAAATGACCAGAACTGGAAAGGCCCAACTCATCCCGCCCGACAAACGCTCAGTAAATTGGTAGGGCATAATCGGAGCCATCGTCGGGAAGAGCAAAACGGTGATTGCGACTCCGGTGTTCGATGGATTCAGGAAATGCCGTGTTGACTGATTTACCGGCACAGTAAAAAGTGCCTTTGAGGCAATGGCCACCGCAGAGGCGAAAACAAAGGGGAGTAGAAGCGCTCCCGAATACAACAACATGGCGACTGCCATTCCCGCTATGTGCGCAGGTAAAAGGAAATCGACCAGATTCCAGCATCCTCCAGCGAAACGGTACGGCCGCTTGTTAGCACACGCGTCCACAATCTCTAAAACGAGTTCGGTGCAGTAGGCTGTTACGAGAGCCAACAGCATTTGGGCCCAGGAGCTCTCGAAACCCAGAACGGTGTGCCCAAGGAGATTGAGCACAGAAATGCTTATCGCAAATCGCCTGAGTGAGGCCAATCTCAGATTGGGTTCACTCACGATGATCGTCCCCCACGCGACCAGACAGCACTGTGTACCAGCCAGGTTTCAAGCTAAAAACATCTCGACGAACATGCCCACCGGGATCCCGCCAATCAATTCTAACGCTGACCGGCTTTTCGATCTGGCCCAAGCCGAAAAGCAAATCAGGGCTGCGCTTGCCGCTATGTCCATTACCACCGTCGACTTGTCGTGTCAGAACCTGCCCGTTGGACAACGTAACAGTAACGACTGCCCCGATGGCGGCTCTAGTGATCATGCCTGGTTGCGGATGCCCTGGGCGCACGCCTGTATCCTTTGAGTTTCCGCCGGCAATCGGTAACCGAAGGTGAAGTCCGAGAAATGACCCAGGTCTGCGACACTCATTATGGTAATAGGTGACCGGTCCCCACATGTTCGACACAAGGAGATCCAGCGAGCCGTCGACGTCGACATCTCCTATCGCGATTCCGCGACTAACATAGTCTTCACCAAAACCAATCTCATGTGAGATATCCACATAATGATCTCCCATTCGAACAAAAAATGGATTCTGATCGTGTCCCGAGAGGTCGGCACCGTCTTCAATCCTCGGCCAGGTTGTGCTTACATTCGATATGAGTTCGTCGTTGGCGGTTGCTAACTCTTGAATCTGAGGCCACCGGTTGGAAGTTCCGCGAATAAATCCAGTCGCCTGCACTGCCTCCAATATGCCGTCGTTATCGAAGTCATCGAGCTTAGCGTCCCAGGCCCATCCGCTACGCGATAAACCGAAGAGATCGGCGCGGTTCACATACGGAGCAACACCCGTACGCATCTGGTCCATTTCGCCGGTGCTGACGAAGGCCACCTGACCTTCTTGAATTCCCTTCGCTGCAGTGATGTTGCTGACGTAGATATCAGGAATGCCATCCCCATTCAAATCTCCAAAATCAACGCCCATACTCTTGAACGAGTCATTTCCAAGCACGTAAGACTTTGGTGAATTGAAATGACTTTGACCTTCCAACAATGCAAAGCGGATATGACCTGGTGTTGATCTATTCCAGAAAAGACGATCAGGACCAAAATCGTGGGCAACGTACAGTTCGGGTAACAAGTCGCCATCCAAGTCACAAGCTCCGACAGCTAGTCCCCAACCGCCGCCCAATCCTGCGGGAACAGCGTCGGTCACTTCCTCGAACGTCACGGATGGATTCTCGCCTGAGCTTGACGCTGTCCAGCGGTAGATCCGCTCACCTCCTCCATTGGCGGCGTGCGAAAAGGAGTGAGGCATCGAAACGGCTCCGTTACCTTGAGGGTTATATATGTCTGAGCCATCTTTGAAGTAGTTTGCAAAGACAAGATCAAGATGTCCGTCACCGTCCATATCGGCTGTGGTTGCCGAGCCTGTCATCCAAATTTCCTTCGGAAAGATATCGTGCACCACGTAGTTTGCGGCGTTGAGCGCTGGACCACCGGTGTGTTTATCTGAAGCCCACAGGAAGATTAATGGAGTCCTTCCGGCATAATAGACTACGACATCTACGCGCCCGTCCTCGTTGATGTCTGAGAGAAGAACTCCCAGTGGAGCCATCCTGTTGCGATCAAATAAAGGCGGGTCTTGCGCGAGAGCGAGGGGAGAATAACGTGCGCCGGTTCCCGGAACTGGGGTGATGATTACCTGGTCAGTTCGAGTATCTATGTAACAAACGTCATTTGAAAGACCATCCCCATCCATATCATTGAGAGCAACGGCGGCGCCGAGTGTTGAGACGAAGGCAGAGATACGTTGGAGATTAGGATGAACGTTACGTTGAAGACGCACTGGTGGTCCAGAAACCTCTGGCAAAGTTGAACGTGAAAAGCCAAAGCGGGCCGCTGCCGCGCTTACGTCTCGCTGACTTACGCTCAGTGAATACCGCAATGCAATGAACAGTGTGGCTACGATAACAATGGCTGCGATCGTTCTGGCGTTATGGCGGGTCAAGGCTGGGTTCGTTGCAAGCAGATTGATCTTAAACAAAGCTCCGTTACTTTGTAACGATGATTTTCTCCGAGACCGGCACGGATACTCCCTTGTCAACTCGCACTTCATGATAAGTCGCTGCATAGACTCGCCGCGGAGGCGCCTGTAAATCCCAGACGATTCCAAGGCGGTACAGGCCGGTCAGGATGAAATGTGTAAAGTCGATTTCCCACCGATAGAAGCCGTGTCGCGCAGAGCGTTGGTAGTAATGATGATTGTTGTGCCAGCCGTCGCCAAAGGTGAGCAAAGCAATGATCAAATTATTGCGTGTGTTGTCTGGGGTATCGAAGCTACGGCTTCCAATCGAATGTCCAATCGAGTTGACGCTATAGATCGCATGATGGACCAGCACAGTGCTGATAAAAAAGCCCCATGTCAACATCTGTAACCCGGAAGTATGCAAGCTGGGTGCGAGTCGTTCCAGCACGACTCCCAATAGGAAAATCAATGCGGCGACGACAAGAGGTGGCACTTGATAATAATTGTCAAGAATGCGAAGTTCGCCGTACTGCATCAAGTTTGAGACCAGCTTCTCGTTAGCTTTGCGATAAGCAAGGCAAAAAATCCATCCACAGTGCGCCCACCAAAAACCATGCTGACCGGGTGAATGAATGTCCTGTTCACGATCCGCATGCAAGTGGTGATGGCGATGATGAGCTGCCCACCATAGTGGCCCTTTCTGATACGCCAAGCTCCCAAGAAAGGCCAACACAAATTGAAACCCGCGACTAGTCTTATATGAACGATGCGCAAAGTAGCGATGATAACCGGCGGATATCGCGAATATTCGTAGGCAGTAGAAGACAGCGCAGGAGCCGATCGCGACCCAACTCATACCTACCCAAAATACAAACAGGCAGCCAAGGTGCAAGAAGGCAAACTGGACAATTGAGAAATAGTCCAGTTCCCTTCCTCTCTGATTGCGTAGCTTAGGGCGAGTCAAGGATGTCATCGTTGATAATCTTACCATTCAGGCGCATCAGCCGTTGTAAGTACCCGTAAGTATCACACTTGAGGCGCTCAGCAAGAATGTTTATCCAAGGCAGAACCTGTATATGATGAGTCACACAAATTGATAGTCGTAAGAAGCTATCCACCATTGGTGAAGGAATTGTTATGCGCCACCTACCATTACTCATACTCACAGTGATCTTGCTTGCTCTGGTTCTTTTTTCTCCCGCAAGCCTGTTCGATTGGCGTGTTCGTTCTCAGCTAAAGCGAGTGACGATGGATCAACCAACTTCATCGGGCCAACAGAAGTTCATAAACTCGAAAGAAGGTCAAAAGATTGCCGATCTGTTTCGTAAAGCAAATCAGGAATTCATAAAAGAGAACTATAAGGCAGGAGCAGCGATCTTAGAGCCTGCTTATCTCATTAATCCGAAAGATGACATCATCATAAATTTTCTGGCCGAGGCTTTTGCGGCAGCAGGAGACCGGGCCGCTGCGCTCACCTGGCTGCGAAGACTTCAAAGAGTTAGTCCATGTTTCTTCCATATGCCGGAAAACGCGGCTTCCGTGCTCGACACGAAAGATTATGAAGAACTCTCTCAGTTTGCTAAAGCAAATGATGCGGGCCCGCATCGAAGCAGAATTGCCTTTACACTGTCCGAAACCGACCTGCTTCCTGAGGGTATCGCCTACGACCCAGTTGACAGAGCCTTTTTTCTTAGCAGCCTTCATAAGAGGAAGATCGTTCGGGTTCGTCTGCGAGCAAACCGCGCCCCAATTGTCGAGGACTTTACTGTCCAGGGCCAGGATGGTCTTTACAGTACGTTAGGTATGAAGGTTGACGCGGCGCGAAGGATCCTCTGGGTGTGCAGCTCCGCGGAAAATTTCATGGAGGGTTTTTCAGATGCTGATGAGGGCAAGGCCGCTCTCTTCAAATACGACCTAAAAACGAGGAAGCTGATCCGCAAGTACGAACTCGGTCCTAAGCCGGCGCACTTGCTGAATGACCTGGTACTGAACGCACAAGGCGACGTTTTTGTGACTGATACATTCACGGCAGAAGTATTTACCGTGAGGAATGACAAAGATGCACTCGAAGTTTTCATTCCAACAGGGACGTTTTATGCAGCGAATGGGATCGCGATCTCCGACGACGGCCGTAAGCTCTTCATCTCGGACGTGCCGTGGGGAGTCTACGTAGTTGACGTAAAGACGAAACGAAGCGAGCGGTTGCCACAGACAGTCGGCATATCCCCGTCCGGCAGTGATGGACTATATTTTTACAAAAACAGCTTGATCGGAATCATAAATATTATCAGCGAGCGCAACGGCCGTGTCGCGCGCTTCTACCTGGACCGTCGCGCACCGGCTATAACACACTCAACAGTGCTTGATTGCAACCATCCTATCTACCAGTGGCCAACGACGGGCGTCGTCGTGGGAGATTCATTCTTCTACATAGCCAACAGTCAGTATGGGACATTTAATAGCGAGAAACGATCTTTTGAAACAGACCTGCACAAGGTTGTAGTTATGCGGGTGAAGTTGTCGGCGTCTTGATTATTCCCCGAGGAAATACCACCTGCTTCAGAGACTGTGTGAAAACTCAAAACGGAAAAAACTTAACCACAAAGGCCCAAAGACACTAAGACACAAATGCGACTTATGAAGAGCGGTTCGTGTCTTTGAGTCTTCGTGTCTTTGTGGTTAAGTTGTGCATTCCAAACTTTTCACACAGTCTCTAAAGCAGGTATCTTACCCGTCGCTCGGAACTCGGTAGACTAGCGTGAAACTGACACTCCATCCCGAACGCTCGGGACTGAAGCAGGTGGTATCTGACATTTTTTTTGTGACAGCAGGTTACACGCGGCGTGCCGCTATTCTGATTACTAAATGTAGTCAGCGTTGCGAGCAACGTCCCCGTCGTACTTCGTACTTCATCCAGGAGGCAAAAAATCGCGCCTCCGCGAAGAGGCGCGATCTTTATCCTAGTTAGAAACAAACTTTGGATCTTCTCTCTTATTCCTGCTCGCGCCTGTAGCAGGTCTCAACTCCTGCGTCGTTCAAACAAATAAAACTCTTGCCGTATTCATCGGTCTTAAAACTAAATTCAACCGACTTTTCGGTCGGGGCCTTCTCCTGCGACCTGTTCGAATTCGGAAAACATGAATATGTGTTTCTCCAGAAATCGCGCGAGGGTTTCAGGAAGATGGTCGTACCGTCAACCAGGTAGCGGCCGTTGATCTCGTTAAAAAGCCCCGTTGTGCAGCCGAACATGGTCGATTCCATGTACCCTACGAATGTATAGGTGCCGTCTGCTGCAAACTTGTAGGAGAACGTTTTGCCGCGATTGTTCTTTGTCTGGCCGGTGGTGGTGTTGACCTCGTTGATCATTCCCAAACCGCCCGTTTTCCAGTAACCAAC
>JBKPQV010000677.1:0-6414 GCA_046734235.1 Acidobacteriota bacterium | reverse complement strand
CAAGTACTGTGATCGTTAAGCCAGGCACGCGGGGACGCGTGCGCTCCCAGGACCAGCGTTCGTGTTGCGAATCAATGGGTTACTAAAGGCGAGAGGTTTGGATTTCACTTCCAAAAAACAAAAATGCCTCGAGCTTGAGATCGAGGCACTTTCATTCATTGCGGTGTAGTTGCTGGCGGGATGTTCGGCCTTGCAAAGACAAAACGAAGCCCTAATCAACGTTTGCCGTTACAACTTGCAATTGGAACACTGGTGATAGTAAATCCTTATTTGTTAACGACGGCGTTAACGACTCCTCAACTTTACGTTACAGAATCGAAGTAAATCGCTACTTAAGCCAGCCAACCTTTTGCATTGCGCTGGTGTGCGTATTATTTCGTGAGTCGTTAACCTCAACATAACATGCGATCCACGAAACGACACGAACTTACACCAACAAATCTAAACCACTAACGATCTCACTCGCGCGACGACTTCACGAAGCGAGAAAGGCTTCACTATGTAGTCGTCAGCTCCCAACACTCTGGTGACGTACAGCTCGGTCTCGATTGGCTTCGCACTAATAATCACAATTGGAGTGTAGCGTGTAGAAGGTTCGCGTCGTAACCGTCTGCAGATCTCCGCGCCTTTCATCCCTGGCAACAGCAGGTCAAGCAGAATTAGAGAGGGTGGGTTGAGGCGGTCGAGCGATGCATAAAGTCCCTCCTCGCCAGTGAGCGCGACACGAGTCTTGAATGCTTCTTTCTCAAGCGCATAGCGAAGCACTTCAGCAATGTCGGGATCGTCCTCGATGATTAGAACGGGTCTAACCAACGAGACTTGATCACAATAATTCACCATAATCCGACTAATGAAGTGGTTCCAGCCACTAGAACACTACTCCAACAGCGTTAAGACCAGGTGAAAGTTGAATTAAGCAAAAGTTAACTGAATACGATGAACGTGAGGCAGTAGTGGTTAGTAGCCAGGTCATGCCTTTAGTAACCCGATTGTCTTAAACACGTAGGCTGGTCCTGGGAGCGCAGTCGTCCTCGCCTGCTGCTTGGCCAACATTAACCTTCGAGTGCAACTCAATGCATGAGACATGTTCTTATCCAAGAGAGAGCGAGCTTGGCAAAGGGGCAGGCGAGGACGACTGCGGTCCCAGGACCAGCCTACGTGTTTAAAACAATCGGGTTACTAAAGGCATGAGTGATTTGACACTGACAACTGACTACTGACTAGGCTAGAGCCTTGATAGACTCACTCTGTATCACTAAACTGCTATCAAGATAGATTAGTAAAGTTGGCGAGATTACTGACGGTCACACTTCCCCCTCATCAGATGTTTTAGGAATGGATCCAACACCACAGACGCCTTTACCGGGACAATTCCCAGATGAGATGTTCCCGGTCCTTTCCGCAGAACAACGAGCTCGGGTACTGGCACATGGGCGAGAACGTACAGTCTTGCCCCGTGAACCTCTGGTCCAACTTAACCAGCCGCCGAAGCACTTCTTTCTGGTTGTCACCGGAAAGTTGGAATTGTTTCGCGTTGTCGACAACAGGGAAGAAGTTTTTGCAGTTTGTGGCCCGGGAATGTTTACCGGTGAGTTGAATGTGCTCTCCGGCCGTCGCAGCCTCGCTGGAATTCGCGCGGCCGAAGCGAGCCAGCTAATTGAGATTGAACGCGAAGCAATGCGCGCTCTGGTCCAAACCGATGCTGAACTAAGCGATATCTTTCTGCGCGCATTTATTCTACGCCGGCTGGAACTGATCGCCCGGGGCATCGGTGGTCTGATTCTAATTGGCTCAAATCATTCGCTCGACACATTTCGAATCAAAGACTTTCTCACTCGCAACTATCAGCCATATACATACATCGACCTTGAAAATGACGCTGACGTTCAGGCCTTGCTGGATCGCTTTCATGTAGCGTTGAGCGATTTGCCTGTGCTGATATGTCACCGCAATGTGGTCCTGCGGAACCCTAGCAATCAAGAAATAGTGGGTTGCCTCGGCTTCAACGAGAGCGTTGATCGCGCGCACGTGCGTGACATGGTTGTAGTTGGCGCTGGACCTGCAGGTTTAGCGGCAGCGGTGTATGGGTCTTCAGAAGGACTTGACGTCCTGGTTATAGAATCCAATGCTCCGGGTGGACAAGCGGGCGCAAGCTCCAAGATAGAAAATTATCTTGGTTTTCCCACAGGGATTTCGGGACAGGCCCTCGCCGGAAGCGCTTACACACAGGCCCAGAAATTCGGAGCACAGATCCTAATCGCCAAAGTCGCACACGGCCTGGAATGTGACCGTCGACCTTACTCACTGAAATTCGATGGAACAGAAAAAGTACTTGCTCACACAGTAGTGATAGCCACTGGTGCTCTCTATCGCAAACTTCCGATAGTGAATCTATCGGACTTCGAAGGAGCGGGCGTTTATTACAGCGCGACACACCTTGAATCGCAGCTCTGCATTGGTGAAGACGTTGTGGTGGTTGGCGGTGGAAATTCCGCGGGGCAGGCAGCCGTCTTCATGGCGCAGGCCGCTCGACGCGTTTACATGCTTGTGCGTGCGGAAAGCCTGAAGCAGTCGATGTCACGCTATTTGATTCGTCGTATCGAAGAGAGCTCGAATATCGAGTTGTTGACTGAAACTGAAGTTATTTCGCTAGCCGGCGATACCCATTTGGAAACCGTTGAATGGCGTCACTGTAAGACTGGTGAAATTGCAAGGCACTCAATCGCCGCATTGTTTTCGATGATAGGTGCTGTACCGAACTCTGAATGGCTGGACGGTTGTGTGGCTTGTGACAGCGGTGGCTTCATCAAGACTGGTTCTGCGTTGTCGGCAGAAGATTTGGCGTGGGCTAAGTGGCCTCTCACGCGATCACCTTATTTGTTTGAAACCAGTCTGCCCGGAGTCTTTGCGGTTGGCGATGTTCGGGCGGGGAATGTAAAGCGGGTAGCATCAGCCGTCGGTGAAGGTTCAATCGCCGTATCATTCATTCATCAGGTTCTTGCGCAGTAACCTGGCCCTTAGTTCCTCAGGATCATTCTTCAATAGACTTATCCAAAATAACCTGGTTGTACGCTCCAGAGGAGCGCAATGTTTATAGAACTGAGACCCGATGGAGATTGCACTCCGTAGGAGTGCCATGTTTGCAAGCCAGTCAAAGATTCAAAGCAATAAAGATCACAAAAGTTACTTGAGAGCGGCGCCAAACATGGCACTCCTGCGGAGCGCGGGATTTCGAGGGTCGCAACGCTATAAACATCGCGCTCCTCTGGAGCGGAGAACTTTGTCTGGATTGCTAGGATTGGATTGGGTGGTAGCAAGTCATCAGCCGAATGATGTACCGCCAGGAGGTGCTTTGGTCTTTTCTTTGTGGAAAGTGTCTGACGATAGTTACTCAGTGAGAGTTCAGTTTGTTTCTCAAACCCTGGACCAGATGCATAACGCGACGAAAGTAACGCTACAAAACCCGCCGGTTATCGTAGATCTATTCGTACCCGGATGCAGTACGTCTCTTGAAGGATATCCATGCGCATGGACCAGCTTCAAAGACTTGACCAAACGAGTACTGGCTTATTGAACTATCTAAGTTGCTTTATTATGTGTGCTTTATTTGGCAGGACCAAATAACCGATCAATTCTTTCCCGACGACCATCACGGGCTCTCACTGATAACTCTTGAAGAGTATCGTGAACCCTCACCACAATACTCAATAACTCGATCGGATCGCGCTTAAACTCCCTTTGTTTTGTGAGTATGGCCGTTGCTACTTCGTTACTAACTTCGTCCGAAATGGTTCTAACAGCTACAGTTTTTATCATAGAAAAATTTTGAGGCTCTGGGCCCAATCTTTTTGGTGTGTTTAGAAGCTTACGTTTGTTCGATGCGCTTGCGGGTTGCGCGTTGGTTGCGGCTCCATGATTAATCCAGCAACATCACAGATCTAGAAGAAACTCCTTACTAAGCGACAAATTCCCTTAAGCCCTACCGCTTAGTGGTTCGGACTCACTTCAAATGACGAACGTTGACGAAAAAGTAGGCCTCGACTTTGAACTCAAAATGAGTTGGACGCAAGTGCCCAACAGCAGTGGGCAACATGTGGTTCAGATGAAATTTAGGTGATGAAAGAGGGCTTTGCTCACCGGGCAAAAATCCCAACACGGAAGAAGCTGTGAAAATAATCAGACACCACACGCTTTTAGCGTTGTGGTGCCTCAACTTCTTCCCTACGGCGCAGCTTGCGAAAACGCACGTAGACACCACAGGCTTTAGCCTCGTGGAGTTTCAATTTCTTCGCTATCTTGTCGATCGAAAAGCTCCCGCACTTCCGAACCTGTTGAAAATAATTAGACACCACACGCTTTTAGCGTTCTTTCCTACGGCGCAGCTTGCGAAAGCGCGCGTAGACACCACAGGCTTTAGCCTCGTGGAGTTTCAATTTCTTCACTATCGTGTCGATCGAAAAGCTGTAGTGAAGAAATTGAGGCTCCACGCGGCTGAAGCCGGTGGTGTCTTTCCAGTTTTTTTGTGGATCGAGTAGGGAAGAAATTGAAACTCCATCCCGATTAGTCGGGACTAAAGCGTGTGGTGTCTGATATTTTCACAGCTTCTTCTGTGTGGGGGATTTTCGTGTTTTGTGCAACGCCATGAAAGAGAGGCGTATTTAGTCTGACCGCCGTTCGTCACCAGTCTTTAAGTGGCGATGGTTACCTAAATTTAGAGTAGTGTGGTCCGTTACGGACGGTGGAGGTAGCGGATTGGTTTTTGACTCATATTCCGGATCAAGCGCTTGGACTTTCCTGGATTCAATTGATCGAGGGGACTCTCCTGACAGCAAACGCGATGCCTGGCTCACGCGTCGTTTTCCAACTATTACCAGTGGCAAACCGATCAGTGCGCCCGCCAATGCATTTAACATAGCAATCGCCATCAGAGGAGGGTGGCCGAGCGTCATTCCAAGGATGGCAATCACCACAGCCCCCAACATAAAGATCGAAATGGTCGCGATGCCACCATTCATTAAATCTGAACCCGATTTCAACTTAATCAGTGATTCGCTTGTTAACCCGTCTAAAGCTAACCGGACATCATTGAGTCGCAGGCCACACTGCCTACAGTAGGCTTTTTCCAACTCGTTTTCTGTGGCGCATCTGGGACAAAACATACTTTGCTATTAGACTCTTACGCTTAATCGTCGAGAAAAGTTTGTATACACGCAAACTGAGGAGGCTAACACATGAGATCCGACATTATTCCCGGGGCTAAGTTTCCCGATTACGAGCTTACCGATCATACCGCAAAGCGGCGCAAGCTTTCGGACTTGCAGGGACAGGATCCAATGGTGCTTGTGCTCGCTCGCGGAAGTTTTTGTCCAAAGGATCGACGGCAGCATGAACGTTTACTTGAACTTCATCGCGATTTGGAAGTTGGCTATTGCCGCATGGTAACTATTAGCACCGACAACATTACCCAAACGAACGAGTTTCGCAGTGCGCTCGATGCACATTGGCCGTTTCTTTCGGATCCCGGTCGCAAAATCCAAAAGGATCTCGACATTGTTGAGTACACCGATCCTGATCACAATCCGATGATTCCGCATACTCTTGTACTCGAGCCAGATTTGGTGATTTACAAGATCTACATGGGTTACTGGTTCTTCGGTCGACCAACGGTAGAAGAGCTGCGACAAGACTTACGTGCTGTTCTCATGAAGTGCCGGCGTGACTGGGACATCACCAATCCGGAACTTAAAGCAGCGTGGCAGGAAGGTCGCAAGGAGTTGTTTTACCCCTACGGTAAAAAGTACGTGCAAACTCTCGGAGACCAGGATTAGAACGCTTTCGAGGCTCACTCGGTCGGCACTCGTGTCTCACGACCATGATGTAAAATCCGGAGCGTTTCCATCGGAAAGCGAAAGCTACTATTATCGCGAATCCATGAATCGAAAGGCCCTCTAAAAAGAGCTATTGGTCATTACTCATTTGACATTTATCAGTTGGTCATTTTTCAGACGCTCTGCGCGTTATGGATCATGCCTTTAGTAACCCATTTAGAACCTAAAATGAGCACTGGTCCTGGTAGCGCACGCGTCCCCGCGTGCCCGTTGACCAACACTGACGTTAAGGATTAAACCAGTGATCGATCTAGTACTTGATCAGCGGACTCGCCACCTGGGTGCTTTCGAGGTGGGGCGGTTATTGCCAACTGGCAAGCGTCGCATGGTTGGTCCATTTATTTTCTTTGACCATCTCGGTCCGGTTGATCTGCCGCAGGGGCTCTCACGGGCAGCCGATGTTCTGCCACATCCGCACATCGGCCTCTCAACAGTTACATATTTGTTCGCCGGCGAAATCGTGCACCGCGACTCGGTCGGAATAGAACAAGCTATCAGGCCGGGCGAAGTGAACTGGATGATTGCC
>JBKPQV010000676.1:0-3724 GCA_046734235.1 Acidobacteriota bacterium | reverse complement strand
CAGGCATCCTCGGCGTTGCGGGAGTGGCCTTGGACCAACACGACGGTGCGTTAATCGCGCTGGACAAGTTAGACAAGATTGGTCGGGAAGGGGTTGAAAAAGAATTAGGTGAGCGTGGCATTTCCCCCAGCGCAAGCCGTCGACTACTCGAATTCTTCACCGAACTATCTACTCTCGAGCACGCGGCTGATATTGTTGCCGGTGAAGATATGGACCAGAACCAACTAGGTTTAAACAAGGCCGTGCTGGGCCGAGTAGTTGAGTTCGTCGGCGACAACGAAATGGGCTCGCGAGGGGCGGATGACTTGCAGTCGATTTTAGATTACGCAAATGCCTCAGGAATCGGGAGACGTTTGTGCATCGATCCGAGTTTGGCGCGTGGACTTAGCTACTATACCGGCGCGATTATGGAAATCAGCGTAAGAGATCTTGCGGGAAGTTTGGGTGGGGGTGGACGCTACGACAACCTGGTCGGGATGTTCGCAGGTCAGGACATACCAGCTTGTGGCTTTTCACTCGGATTGGAAAGAATTCTCGTTGTAATGAGTGAGCGCGGCATGTTCCCGCCAAACTTAACTAATGCTCCGGCTGACGTCATGGTTGCAGTATGGAATGAAGGCGCAATTGCTGATTCATTGGAGTTAGCTCGAGAGCTACGTGCCGCCGGTTTGCGAGTTGATTTGTATCTGGAGCCTGATAAGCTCGGAAAGCAATTCAAATATGCAGCCGCACGTATGTTTCCCTTTGTGGCAATTTTGGGTGATGAGGAGCGAGTGCGCGGCGAGGTTGCGTTAAAAGATTTGCGTTCAGGTGAACAGCAAAGTGTGCGGCGAGAGCAACTGGCGACGGAGATCAAGAATAGAATTTGAGGTAGCTTTATGACTGAAACACTGACCCAGGAATATCTGGCAGACGCAATTTCATCTCTTCGCGCCTACAAAAAGCTGGCTGACAAGGCGATTGAACAAATATCCGATAATGAATTGTTCGTTACGCTGGATGAAGAGTCGAATAGCATTGCGATCGTGATGAAGCACATGGCAGGCAATATGTTTTCACGTTGGACCGACTTTCTAACTAGTGATGGTGAAAAGCCGGATCGCAATCGCGATATGGAGTTTGTTATAGAGCCACAAACTTCGCGCGAAGATGTTATTGCTTATTGGGAACGCGGCTGGCACTGCGTGTTCGAGGCGATTGAGCCACTAAAAGCTGATGACTTCGCGCGAACAGTAACTATTCGTGGTGAAAAGCATACTATCGTTCAAGCCATCAATAGGCAGTTGATGCACTATTCCTATCACATTGGACAAATCGTCTTTCTGGCAAAACATTTTCGATCAAATGAATGGCAGTCATTGAGCATACCAAGGAATAAGTCCGCAGCCTTTAATGCTCACTTAAGTGAAAGTAAAGGTCGAAATGCTGATCGCGAAAGCCAATTTGATGCGGTAGTTGAGTTCAGCAAAGCCCAGAAAAAGGGTTAGCGTTAAGTCCAAGAAAATATATTAAGAAATGAACGCTTCGATTCATCACGTTAACGTAACTGTTCCAAGGGCACTGGAGGATGCTGCCAAACATTTCTATGGCGTCGTAATGGGACTGCAAGAAGTAGCAAAGCCAGCCGAGTCGCGCGGCCGCGGCGGAGCCTGGTATCAGCTTGGAGATTTGCAACTCCATCTTTCGATCGAAGAAACACTCGGTGAGAACTGCATCAGCAAGCGACACGTTTGTTATACGGTCGCTAACCTTGCAGATGCTGAAGAGAAGTTTAGAGATGCTGGAGTTGAGATCCTGGCCGACGATATTCCGACACCGGGTTGGTCGCGGTTTTACGTACGCGATCCGGGTGGAAATCGATTGGAAATTGCTCAGGGATAGAGCTTAGTGCTTTGAGCTTTGTTCTTTGTGCGTTGTCGAGGATCGTAATACCCAGGTAAAAAAAGCCTTGGGTCGTTGTCCTTTGCAAAGACCAAAGGACAAAGTACAAAACACAAAGCTCAAAATAGAAAGCTGAATTAGCGAATCTTATGTTAGATAACCTTGGAAACCTTACACGTACGCATTCATGCGGTGCTTTGCGTACAACTGATATTGGCAAGCAAGTAACACTTATGGGTTGGGTTGCGAAACGGCGCGACTTTGGTGACTTGACCTTCGTTGATCTGCGAGATCGTGACGGCCTTACGCAGGTAGTCTTTAATGCAACGGACGCCGCCGCTGCCCATTCAAAAGCGAAAGATCTGCGTGGTGAGTATGTAATTGCCGTAACCGGAGAAGTCGTTACGCGTGACGAAAATACTCGAAATCCGAAAATTGCGACCGGGGATGTCGAAGTTCATGCGCGAGAGTTGTTAGTTCTTAACGATGCTCGCACACCGCCATTTCAGCTCGACGCATCTGGAGACGCACTTGCCAGTGAAGACCTTCGTCTTAAGTATCGTTATCTCGATCTGCGCCGCCCTCATCTGCAGGAGATTATGCGTTTGCGTCACAGAGTCACAGCAGAGATTCGGAATTACATGACCGAGCAGGGTTTTACCGAAATTGAAACCCCTATTCTGATCAAATCAACGCCGGAAGGAGCGAGGGATTACATCGTTCCTTCACGCGTACAGCCAGGAAAGTTCTTCGCGCTCCCGCAGTCACCGCAACTGTTCAAACAACTCTGCATGATCGCAGGCTTTGATAAGTACTTTCAGATTGCCCATTGTTTTCGTGACGAGGATCTGCGCGCTGATCGACAACCCGAATTCACCCAACTTGATGTGGAGATGAGCTTTGCAACTCTCGAACAGATCTACACCTTAATCGAGGGTATGTTCGCGCGAGTGTTCAAGCTTAGAAACGTGAACCTACCATTGCCTTTTCCGCGCCTGACTTTTGCGGAGGTGATGTCGAGGTTTGGCTCAGATAAGCCCGATTTGCGAATCAAAGGAATGGAATTGAAAGACTTGTCGATTGCGATTGCAGGCACCGAGTTTGCTCCCTTTGTTTCAGCAATGTCATCGGGCGGGCAAGTAAAGGGGTTAGCTGTGCCGAACGGAGCGGGCCTCTCTCGAAAAGTATTGGATGACCTACAGGAGTTTGCGAAACGATACGGTGCAACCGCATTGGCTTGGATCAAACTTGGCGACGAAGTTAGTTCGTCGTTACTAAAGGCACTTGGTCCAGATGTCGTTTCCCGTATGGCGGAAGTTGCGGGCGCAGCAAAGGGAGACGCGGTCTTGATCATATCGGGCAAGCCAAAGGTTGTCGCGGCAAGTCTCGGTGCATTGAGAAACGAAATAGCCAAACGCGAAAAGCTATTTGCCGAAGGTGTTTACGCGCCACTTTGGGTCACCGAATTTCCCATGTTCGAATTTCACGAGGAAGATGGCCGTTACTACTCGATGCACCATCCTTTTACATCTCCTGTTGACGAGGACCTGGAACTCTTACATAGAGCAGTTGAAGGTGGCGAAACGGAGTTACTTAGTCAAATTCGAACAAAAGCCTACGATCCGGTTATTAACGGTGTAGAAATGGCTAGCGGTTCGATACGTATTCACCGCCGTGATGTGCAGCGCCTGGTGTTTAAAGCTTTAGGCATGACTACTGATGAAGCACGGCAAAGATTTGGTTTCTTTCTTGATGCGCTTGAATATGGAACGCCACCACATGGCGGAATCGCACCCGGAATCGACCGTCTGATGATGGTACTCGCCGGTACAGACAATATGCG
>JBKPQV010000675.1:0-3781 GCA_046734235.1 Acidobacteriota bacterium | reverse complement strand
GTTTTTGAAGGCGGTAAGTTCAAACTCTTTCCCGGACTATCGCCAATCCTTATTTCACTTGCTGCTCTCGTCCGCGACGATGCCGCCGAGATCCAAAACGCTCCAGCAGTATCACGCAGTGCCAACGATTGGGTAACACTGTTAGATATAACGATCGTCATACTTTTTGCACTTTCATTGTTGGCAATCGGATTTGATCGTTCGGACAGTTTTTTCAATTTGTTTACGGTGCTCACATCCGAACGCGTGCTCAGCCTGTTGTCGCTCGCGATCATCGTCAGACTCTGTATTGCCTATCCTTCCTTTGTCCGTTCAGCTGAACCCAACCTGCTTCGCGCTATTCGTTCTCCCGCGCGCTCTGATGCGTTTTGGCTCGGAACAAGTCTTACCGTTTTCGGCTTTATGTTTTCCCTTGGTTGGAACTTCTTCTTCTTCCGCATTTGCTACGACCTGCTGCCAATCTTTCGCAGCATGCGAGTTGTCTCTCGCGCCGCAATGCTTACTTACCTTGGATTGGCCTTGTTGGCAGGCTTGGGAGTAAGAAATATCGCTGAGAGGAAGTTGCGTTTCCACCTTTCTAAAACCAGAGCCAGGACCATTTATGTTGGTGCTTGTCTGCTGCTTCTCTTCGAATTGAATGGAGCTCCGCTAAAGATTGAGATGGGAGATGCGTATCCTGATGGAGTCACAAAGCGTCTCAAAGAAACACCAATGCGAGGAGGAATCGTCTATTTTCCAGCCGGCGGCGATTTCAACCACAGGTATATGTTGAGAGCAGCCGATCATCAGAAGCCGCTAATCGTCGGTACTTCCGGTTTCAATTCTCCTATCGAAGATCAAATAGAGAATTTAACTCGTGCAGACATCATGTCTGATGAACTAATGGATCTGATGGAGTCTGTGCCAACCTCCTACATCGTGGTTGCAAATCAATCCATTTCGGCTGAGCGCAAACCCGACTATGAGGGCTTTCTTTCCCGTCAAATTGCGTTGCAGCGCCTTGTTTTTATCAATCGCTTTGACGGTCATGATGATCTTTATGCGGTAGTTAAGAACGAGCCCGAAGCCAAGAGTGAAGCACCGTTATCGTTGAGTGTCATGGTGCAGGACTGGGCTACAAAGATTGCTAATAATCCAGCAGTGATGTTAGGGCATCCATTAGGTGAGGCCCAACGAATGTTCCGCGTTCATCTGGCTACCTGGGGTCGCCTGCCGCGGTATGATGAGTTCAAGTCTGATTTCGAAGAGATAACCAGGGGAGTCATGGTTGGGGCCATTGGAAACGATGCGAGTTTCAACATGAATCTTCATCATTTCCTGGACAACCTGGTCAAAGAGAATCGCTTCAAGAGTTCGCTTGGACACCTGAATGATTCGCAGTATGTGGATCAGTTGTTTCACAACGCTGGAATCGACATCGATCCAGAAACGCGTCAACAATTCGTGGGCTCACTGGCGAGCGGAGAGACCCGTGCGAATGTACTTTTGAAAGTGGTCGAGGATCCCCGTTTTATAGAAAAGGAAAAGAGTCGCAGTACTGTTCTTCTTCATTACTTTGGTTATTTGCGGCGAAATCCGGATGATCCCCCGGATAACAATCTGAACGGATTTAACTACTGGGTGGACAATTTGGAGAAGAACAATCGGCCCGACTTACTCGCTAATGCATTCAGGGAATCGATTGAGTATCGGAAGTTTTTGAAGTAGTTCACGCAGTCGGGACTTTGTTGGTGTACGTTCGTGTGATTTCGTGGTTCTCTGTTTTGTTGCAGTTAAGAGCGATCCACGAAATCACACGAACTTAGCGCGCTGCTTTTACCAACTTCTCCACCACATGCGTCCAACTCAAATCGAGTTGTCTGATTCGGCTGAGAGCCTGGTTACCCATTCTTTGAGCGAAGGTGCGATCCTCGTAAAGAGAATCGATTGCTGCGGCAACTGCTTGCGGGTTCGGTTCGGTTATTAAGCCTTCGACGCCATCCTTTATTAACTCGGTAGCACCGCCGCCATCGTTCGGCACAATCACTGGCTTACCTGAAAGCATGCCTTCAAGAGTCACATAGCCATAGTCTTCATCAAACGGTAAGTAACAAACTGCCAAGGCGTCTGCGTACAGATCAATGATTTCTGATTCCGATACAAACCCACGTAGCTCGACGCGATCGGTGACCCCAAACTTCCTGACTAACGATTCGTAGTGTTTGGGATTGCCCGAATTTCCAGCTAAAACAATTCTTGCCGGTGTCTTTAGAAATTTGGCCGCTTCAATCAACAATTCCTGTCGCTTCTGGGGTTCCAACCTGCTCGGGTAAAAGATGTAATCACCCAACTTCCCCACTCGTAGTTGTTCAGCTCGCGGCGGCGGGTGATACAGCGGCTCACTTTCGATGTTGTTGTAGCGCTTCAGCCGGGCAGCAACCGTCTGTGAGTTGGCGAATACTTTCTGCGATTCCGGAATGAAGCGTTCATCACAGTGCTTAATCCACTCACGGATTCGCTGGCCCTCGGGATAAGTGGAAAGATCGTCGAAAGGTGTTCCCCAGAGATTGTAAGCGGACCGGTACTGATGCATCACCCACAGCACTTTGTTTTGGTGCGAAACGAGATAGGCAGGAAATTTCATTCCGATTACCAGATCAATCGGTTTGCCGTTTGCAGCGCTGAGATCGAGCAAGCGCCAGGCGAGTGTGCCGCGCATGATTTCCGACGGTGGATACCACTTGAACGGCAATGCGACAACTTCGGCGTTGTAGCCGCTGTCAATGAGCGCACGACGAAGTCCTTCAACGTGTGCTTCACCGCCACCGGCAGTGAAAGGAACCTGGGTTGTGCAGATCAGGATGTTGCGAATCATGGTTGGGGCTTAAGACTTTGGTCTGAGGACTTAGGTCTTCGGTACTGGCGCATGGGTTAGATAAGGTCGGTACCACCTCGCGGTAGCGGGTGGGCCCTAGCGAACTCTCTCAAGTACATGATCTGGCCCACCCGCTAGCGCGAGGTGGTACCGACCTCCTCCAATCAAGGCGTTTAAGACCCAAGACCAAAGGCCCAAGGCCCACGACCAAAGGCTCAAGGCCTCTATTCCACCACAACATTACACACCGCAATAGATATCTCTCGATCGTCTCGTTGGCCCCGATCCGCAACATCGCTTCGGGGTTGCCATGTGCGATTCGCGTTCAACTTGATTTCGTAGTTGTCAGCGGATCTGAATTGTTCCGGAACATTCAGTTCTAACGTGAACCATCCCTGTCGAAATATTGAGAATGCCGCGAGCGGCACGTCGTTAACCGAGACCTCAATTAGTGCTGGTCGATTTCTTAAATCAGGCAGGTGAGTCGTCAGATCGAAACTTATTTTCTCGAGGCCAGTAGCCTCAAAAATAATGCTGCCCGTTGTTCCCATCCAGCGCGCGACTGGCGGCAACATGTTGGGTTCAAACCAGCCATCCGAAAACTTCACGTCACTATTTCGATCAAGGCATGAACCTGAACTTACGGCATTACTTGAGAACAGCTCCCGGCGATCTCTGTGCTCATTGTAAAAAGATCCGAGTGGCTGATCGCTTGCTTTTAAGAATACGTAAAGACCAGCCTTCGGTAGTTTGATATGCAAGTCAGAGATTTTTCCAAATACATATCCCATGGCTAAGTCGAAAGCGCGGCGTTCCTTAAACGACAGCCCTCTAAGGTACTCAACAAAATCATCTTCAAACGGCAATCCATACTTATCTGTCTGCTTGATGAATTCTTCGCTACTTAGACAAAGCGTGTACCTTGGT
>JBKPQV010000674.1:0-9941 GCA_046734235.1 Acidobacteriota bacterium | reverse complement strand
GGATCAAATTCCCGACGCGGGACAAAAACCCAGTCCTGCGCCGTCTCCCTGTACGCTGCCGAGTCCAATCCCGGACATCACAATCGAAACCAAGAACAATAAGGATGACATAACAATCGTGAGTATTGCTGGTGGCGGGGTCCAAATCAAACCTAAGGCCGGAAGCACGTATGATGATCTAATCACTGAGTGTGGTGATGAAAAGAAACATCACGCCATGAATGGCGAAATCAAAAAAATCAAAGTAGGTAATGACGAATGCGGAGGCTGCTCCGGCAACAAGAAGAGATGCAAAATCGAAATACTAGTTCAACACTAGTGTCTGTTAGGTGTATTCAGAGGGCCTCGAGTGCTTCAACTCAAGGCCCTTACAAAGGCTTCGCCCTTAGCGCACCAAGCATGGTTTCGAGAGGCAAACAACGCGTCGAAGCCAGTTGCAATGATTGCCCATTGCATGTTGGCAAAAGAGAACTTGAACGCTCCGGCCTGCTGTCTCGCTGACGGTTTTCAAGAATAGTGCTCGGCGTGTCACGCTCCGATGTTATATTCGCTCCACCTGCGAATCATAGATAAGGAGTCATTAGGATGATGAATTCTTCTTTGTCCTCAGCTCTTCGGCGGCCATTTCCGTTCATTCGATTCATACCAGTCGCTATTGTTATCTTTTCGGCTTTCACGTCGTCGACAAGTACGCGTGCAGCTATGCCAAACCAATCTACCGCATCGGCCGATATTGTTGTTTCCAAGTCGGCGGATGAGGCAGTCGCGCTTGGCGGTCAGATAACTTACACTCTTGCCGTTTACAATGCCGGACCAGACGATGCTGTCAATATTAAATTAATCGACGCACTCCCAGCTAACACCAGCTTCGTTAGTGCTTCAACTGGCTCTGGGTCGGTGTTATTCGATGGCACCACTCTCACGGTCAATGTAGGGACTCTCGCCTTTGACAGCACGGCCACCGCGACGCTTGTCGTGCGGGTCGACGAGAACACACCGCGCGGCACCACGATCAGCAACACTGTCACGGGCACCTCGGATACCGCGGATCCCGAAGAGTCGAACAACTCCGCAACGGCATTCACAGTTGTCAGCGGCCCATTTGAAGGAGATGTTGTAATCAGCGAATTTCGACTAAGCGGACCTCAGGGAGCAAACGACGAATTTATAGAGCTTTGCAACAATACAGAGACGCCAATCGCAGTTAGCGCGACTGACGGCTCTTCGGGGTGGTCCGTCGCCGCCTCGGATGGTGTCATTCGTTTCGTAGTCCCAAACGGAACCATCATTCCCGCCCACGGTCACTACCTCGGTGTCAATTCTGCGGGATATAGCCTTTCGTCTTACCCAGCCGGAAATGGGACGACCACGACAGGCGACGCCAGCTACACACTCGATATACCTGACAATGCCGGAATTGCAATCTTCCGAACATCAACCACCGAGAATTTTTCCCTTGCCACGCGGCTCGACGCCGTCGGCTCGACATCAGAGGCGAACACGCTTTACAAAGAAGGAACTGGCTATCCTGTGATCGTTCCGGATGGTATTGACTATGCATTCCTACGAGACACGTGTGGCAAAGGCGGTTCGATCACAACTTTAGGGCAGTGCCCTACGGGCGGTGTGCCAAAAGACACTAACAACAACTCGGCTGACTTCTACTTTGTGGATACTAACGGCACATCCGCTGGTGCCGGACAGCGTCTTGGCGCTCCCGGTCCAGAGAATTTGACGAGTCCCATACAGCAGAACAACGCTATGCTCGTCGTAACGCTAGATGGGACAATGGCTGCTTCGTCTTTACCTAACCGCGTTCGCGATTTCACCTCAGATCCGCAAAACAACGCAACGTTCGGCACTCTCGACATTCGCAGGCGTGTGGTCAATACAAATCCGTTCCCAGTGACACAACTCCGTTTCCGCGTCGTCGATATCACCACTTTTCCGGCCCCCTCAGGAATTGCAGACCTTCGACCCCGCACATCAACCGACTTTTCCGTGAACGGCATTAACGATTCGGCTACGTGCCCGGGTGGCATCACACCATGCATGGTGACTGTGCATGGAACAACCCTTGAGCAGCCACCTGGTCAACCTAACGGCGGCGGCTTCAATTCATCTCTGTCATCGGACACGGTGACGCTGGCGACGCCGCTCGCATCCGGTGATTCAATTAACGTTCACTTCCTACTCGGCATCCAGCAGACAGGGAGCTTTAAGTTTTATATCAATGTCGAGGCCCTGACCGATCAATCAGCAGGAGGAGAACTGATCAGGAGAGGACCTTCTCGAAAAGCCGTAAGAGGCACGATGGCGAGTGCTGGAACCACGGCAGCGCTGTCGTCACGCATTACTACTGTTCAAGTCAGCGGAACGCCTATGGTGAACACCCCGCTACCTTTGGTCTTTCGCTTTTCGCCACCGACGTTGTCAGGAGAAGTAACTCGTCGACATAAGAAGTCAAAGAGACGCGCAAAAACAAAGCGTGTTAGTGTGGAAAATAAAATGGCCTTGCGCTGAATGGCCCACTCCAACTTTTCTGTATTCCAAGTTTAGCTTCTTATCTATAATGCGCTTGGTTCACTGAACGACGAATCGCTCTGGTCTAAGCAAATTCATACCACGTTCACAATATCTCGAGCCGCTTCGCAAAACCCCAAAGAGGATTTTTATGTTAAGACGCTATCATCGATCGCCACTCGTATGGTTCACTCTCTTAGTCGCTTTAGCAACAATCGTGACCATCATTCCTGAGCGCTATCACAAGCTAATCGAACCAACGGCCCACGCTGCCAACTTCACAGTGAATACCGCAGACGATCACAACGACGGGACTTGTAGTGTCGCCGACTGCTCTTTGAGCGAGGCGATCAGTGCCGTTAACGCCGGCGCTGGTGGCGACACTATTTCATTCAACATTCCCGGCGCAGGTGTACATACCATCATCGTCAACAATGCCGGTCTGAACATTACAAAGACAGTAACAATCGACGGCACAACTCAACCAGGATTTTCAGGAACGCCGCTGATCGAACTTAACGGCTCCGGCGGCGTAGTCCCCCCGGGACTCAACATTGCCGCTTCTAACGTGACTGTGAAGGGTCTTGTCATCAACCGATTCTCAAATGTCGGGATCAACATCACAGGAGGATCGGCGACGATCCAGGGAAATTTTATCGGTACCAATGCGGCAGGAACGTCTTCCCTGGGCAATCTGACAGGGGGTATCAAAATCGATGGTGCGTCGTCCTGCACGATCGGTGGCACCACAGCGGCAACTCGTAACATCATTTCTGGTAACTTTGGTGACGGAGTTTTGATCGTCAATGGCGGCAGTAACAACGTCGTTCAAGGCAACTACATTGGCGCAGATGTTACGGGTACGGTCGAGGTCGGTAACATTGGTAACAGCCTCGGTGGCGTTCACATCATCAGCTCAAACAACAATACTATCGGCGGAAGCGCGGCAGGTGCTGGCAACGTTTTGTCGGGTAACTTAGGCGCCAATGCATACGGGATTCAACTTGGTAATAGCAACAATACAACCGTCCAGGGAAACATTATCGGCCTGAATGCCGGTGCTACAGCTGCGATTCAGAACACTGCTGGTGGACTGATCGTTTTTGGAGGCGTTGGAAACATCATTGGTGGCTCAACCGCTGGCGCGCGAAATGTGATTGCTGGTAACGGCGGCGCGGGAATGATTCTGTTGACTGACTCCGCACAGGTTAAAGGGAATTTCATCGGCACCAACGGTACAGGCACCGCGGCAATCAAAAATGGCTCTTACGGTGTACTAATAAACGGTGGCGACAACATCGTCGTGGGTGGAACCACAGCATCAGACCGCAATGTGATCTCCGGCAGCGTTACTGGCGTGGCAATAGTGAGTGGCGGAAACAACAACACTGTACAGGGAAACTTCATCGGTACCGACGTGTCAGGAACAAATGGAATCGGCAATGACAATTCACAACCGGGAATTTTTATCGATGATTCCAATAACAACTTGATCGGAGGTACTGCTCCTGGAGCCGGCAACGTCATAGCGTTCAATCAAGGGCGGGGAATTACAGTCAACTCAAACAGTACCGGTGTTTCCATTCTTGGCAATTCCATTTTTTCGAACACTGACCTCGGGATCGATCTTGGAACAGATGGGCCGACACCCAACGACAACTGTGATGCTGATACTGGCGCTAATAACAAACAAAACACTCCAGCGCTCACGACCGTCACTCCGGGTGCTACTAACACAACGATCACCGGCACTATAAATTCAACGGCGAACACCCAGTATCGAATCGAGGTTTTTGTAAATACGTCATGTGATCCAAGTGGATCGGGCCAGGGTCAAGTGTTTCTTGGATCAACAAACGTTACTACGGACGCTTCTTGTAACGGCAACTTTCAGCTGGTAGTCCCCAACGCATCGCTCACCGGATCTGTTTTGACGGCTACTGCTACTGACCCCAATGGAAATACATCCGAGTTTTCCTCTTGCGTTCCGCTTGGGATCGCACCGACCAACACCGTGCAATTCAATGCTTCGAACTTCAACGTTACTGAGGCGTGCACTGGCGTGACTCTTACCATCGGTCGTTCTGGTGATACTACCGGTTCGGCGACGGTGAAATATGCGACGTCGGACGTCACAGCCAGCGAACGTAACGACTACATCACCTCGATCGGTACTCTATCTTTTGCTCCAGGAGAGACGTCAAAAACTCTCGTCGTCTTGATCAATGACGATTCGAAGGTCGAGGGTCCTGAAACTCTCAGTGTTACATTGAGTAATCCGACATCTGTGAACCTCGGCACGCCCGCAGTTGCGACAGTTACCATCGCTGACAACGCGAGTGAACCGGCAACGAATCCAAACGACGATCCACAAACCTACGTTTGCCAGCACTATCACGACTTTCTTAATCGTGAACCTGATCCAGGTGGTCTTGCATTTTGGACCAACGAAATAACTTCATGTGGTGCTAATCCTCAATGCATTGAGGTGAAGCGCATCAACGTTTCAGCCGCCTTCTATCTTTCAATTGAATTTCAACAGACGGGCTACTTCGTCGAACGTGTTTACAAGGCGTCGTTTGGGGACGTGAACGGAGCGTCGACATTTCCGAACAATCACACTCTGCGTGTGCCGATAATACGTTTTAAGGAGTTCCTCCCTGACACTCAGGAGATCGGTAAGGGTGTTATCGTGGGCCAGGGAAATTGGGAACAGCAAATTGATACAAACAAGAGTGCGTTCGCTGCGGCGTTTGTTAAGCGCGGTCCATTCATCACTGCATTCCCAACATCGCTGACCCCAACGCAATTTGTCGACAAGCTCATTCAAAACAGTGGCTCGTCACCAACAAACGCGGAAAGAACAGCAGCAATCGATGAATTTGCTGGCAGTGTGGATTCAAGCAACGTGGCAGCTCGCGGTCGCGCGTTGCGTCGCGTGGCGGAAGTGCCAAGCTTTAAGACGCTCGAGTTCAACCGCGCGTTTGTGTTAATGCAGTACTTCGGTTACCTGCGTCGCAACACAAACGACAGTCCCGATTCTGACTACACTGGTTATGATTTTTGGTTGACGAAGTTAAACCAGTTCAACGGCAACTTTATTAATGCGGAGATGGTCAAGGCATTCATTCAATCCGACGAATACCGCAAACGCTTTGGCCCGTGAGAGTCACATAGTGTGTGCCGGGTCCCATTATGGATGCAGTTAAGTTGCGAATTATTTGGCGGAGCCGAGGGGGATCGAACCCTTGACCTCTTAATAAAATATTTTGAAGCGTTTTCAAAGAGGTGCATTGCTTACCGTGTAGGTAATTTGTTGTCGCATCCGACCACAATTTTGGCCACAAGGATCGAGACCCCTGTTTGAGTTCGTTTAGAGGTTTGAACCGTTCCTTCTCGTCAGCTTCGTTTAAATAAAATGAGAAGAGACTACCTATGGATTTCTTAAGCAGCCTCTCCTCTCTTATCTCTGTCTTACGACTAATTCGCGTACGCTCAATTACCTGACGCGATGACTGCGTTGAGCGCATTAACCTGTCCGTGCCCGTACCATGAGTTATAGCCCGACCCCCCCTGGCAATTCTGAGGGTCACCGCTCGGTCGTTTAAAGGCGTCATAGCCTGCTGGAAGACTAATCGGGCAAGGTTGCCGATCGGCGCTCCCATTGAGAAGGGCATTCACCTGTCCGGGTCGCATGTCTTGCCGGCTAAGGATCAGCGCAGCGACGCCTGCCACGTGTGGTGCGGCCATCGATGTTCCTTGCTGGTAACAATAGACTGCACCGGATGGATCTATTACGCGACGTGAAGGTAGACAGTTGTTGATCTGTGAGGCCGGCCACGTCGAGAGAACACGCCCATTTGGTGCGGCTGGCGTGAGACCAAAAACGGAGTCTCCCCCGTGTGAGATTTGGTGAAGCTGAGGGGGATCGAACCCCTTACCTCATGACTGCCAGTCTGAATTAGGATCTTTCTTCTTTGTTGCCTCAGTTGCGATTAGTGCTTTTCTATTGGGATTTCCGCTCGCTCGTTGTTGGCGTGTCGCACCATTCTTGGCAACATTCTGTCGTTCAACGTAAGCAAGACGATGGCCGTCAGTCGTAACCATCTTGGCGCTCGTCTCATCGAGCACAAACTTTGCCCCGGATAACGTATACCGGGATTCTTCCTGGGTAACTGTGTGGGGATGAGTTTAGCTCGGTTTGGCTGAGTTGGCACACAACTGACGCACAAGAAAAGGACCATCAGATACGTTCCTTCTTACTATCGCGAACACGTCAACCTTTGAGTAACCGGGGAGCGAAGCGACTTCTTCCTCAACGGTCGGCAAGAAAGCCCTGAAGCACAATCAAGTCAGAGTAAATTGATCCCCCTTTTATTAGGATCGCCTTTTCTCCGTTCGGGAAAACGTCAACAGACCGCGGGGTGTCATTTTGCAATTGGAATATGGTTTTGCGTGACCCTAGCCGTGGACCTTCGGCGCCGACATCAATAACTGAGATCGTATCACCCTCACGGTAATACAGTTTAGAGGAATCGTTGCTCCACCGAATCGCGGTTCCCCCACGCATCGTGATCTGAATCGAGTTTACCGGGTTGGCTAGTAAGGTCACCCTTACTTCGTCTGAACCCGACGAGCTCGTCTTGTATGCGAGCCATTTTCCGTCCGGAGAGATTAATGGATCCTGTTCGTTGGCAGGCGTGGCCAGGATGGTCGTGCGCTCAGGCGGATTCTGACTTAAATCAAGAGCAAATAAATCTCCAGCAGCATCGTTGAGCTCGTACGATGTGTAGTAAACGATTCGACCATCCGGCGAAGTGGATGAGACATACGATTCGGGATGCGAGAAGAGAGGTTTAAGGTTACCGGATCCATCCGCCGGAACCCGCCACATCGTCGTTCCGTTCATTTCCGGATTTCTCGGAAACTGCGTAACCAGCAGGTCATTGGATCCGCCAACCCAAGTCGGGCCGAACACATCATCCAGATAAGTAACCTGTGTCAATGCGCCCGTTTCAAACGTCAAGGTCCAGATAGTTCTTCGCGCTCCCTCCCACCGGCTAAGAGCGAGCAAGCTTCCGTCTAAAGACAGTTGCAAGTTCTGCCACGGCCCCCTGACGCTCTCAAGTACCCGTTCCGACCCGTCGCGCGAAACGATTACGATCCGTCGATCAGACCGCACCTCTCCCGAAATGAAAAAAACGTCGCCTGCTGACGTTGCTGCTGCAGGTGTGGCGTATCTCATCGCAACATTTTGAGAGACAACTCTTTCATCCGCAGTTATCGAGGCCGAGCCAGGGTCGAATGATCTAGTCATCAGCGACCATTTTGAACCATCTTGTTTCGTGTATAGCAGGGCGTTCTTCGGAGTCAGCTTGGCATCGAGTCCTGCAAATAAGCGCTTGATCGAACCGTCCGTGTCACGCACGCCGATGTAGTCACCTTCGGCTGTCGTGAGCGAAACAAGTAGTTTGTTTCCAGGAAGCCACTCCGCTCTGCTTATTCTGATTCCCTTATCAAAGCTCAGCGATTGCAACTGTCCGCCTTTTGCGGACACGTATCTGATCGCCTCCCAGTCTTTCGCAGGAAACCGTATGACATCATCTCGTCCCCACGTGAGGTTCACCACGTAATCTGTCGTTCGTGAAACAAGCTCTGGCGTTCCTCCGTCGGCAGGGATCTTCTTCACGCAGTTTTCAGAACTGAACGCTATCCACTTTCCATCGGGAGAGAACACCGGCGCATAGGCATCCTTCGGCGCACCGGGCAACTGAGTTTCTATGATCTGGTTACGCTTGCGCGTGAAGAGGCCCTCGTCTTGTTTTACAAAAACGACCGAACTTCCATCAGGAGCAACAGCGAACCTGTCAGTCAGAGACACAAGACTGGCTCGATCCATCCCAATCGAAGCCACAACGTATGTACCTGAACTTGTCGGTTTTGCATCGCCCCCAAAATGTCCTCTAAGGATCCAAGAGCCAACACTGGCTATCAATGCCGTGAGCACAATGGCCTGGACCAAATATGTCCATCTGAGACCTGAAGATTTCAACGCTTGCGACTTCCCGGTCTCAGGCAACTGCTCACCAGCAAGAACAGATCTGAGCTCAATTCTCGCGTCGCCTATATCCTGTAAACGGTTCTTTTTGTCTTTGACCAAGCATCGCAAAATGAGTCGCTTGATCTCCAAAGGTGTTTGGGAAGGAAGATCGTTCAGGTCGGGCTCGCTCTTTAGTGTAGCCGCCAATATGTCTGGTAGAGTCTCAGCCCAAAAGGCTTTCTTACCGGAAAGCATTTCATACAACACACAACCGAAAGCGAAGATATCGGATCGTTTGTCCAGGTCTTCACCGCGTACCTGTTCCGGTGACATGTATCCCGCGGACCCCATGATCGCGCCTGCGATCGTCGGTGAATGCATGCTGCCTTGCCATGCCAAAGTCGGCGACTCGAGCTTTTCCGGCCGATCCAGCAGCGAGCTCTTAGGCGTTGAGACCCGAGCCAGACCGAAGTCCAGAACCTTAATCCTGCCTTCGGTCGAGATCATTATGTTGCCCGGTTTCAAGTCCCGGTGGATAACCAATTTGCTGTGCGCAGCTTCAACAGCCTCTGCAATCTGTGCGGCCAGTTCGAGCGATTCTTCTATAAGGAGCGGTTTTCTCTCCAGCCGCTCTCCAAGAGTCTCCCCTTCGACCAACTCCATGACGAGAAAAGTGCTGCCTCGTTCTTCGAGAAGGGAATAGATCGCTGCGATACCAGGATGGTTGAGGGATGCGAGGACCTTGGCCTCCCGATCAAACCTGGCCAATCGCTCCGGGTCCGAGGCGAAGTCCTGAGGCAGTACCTTGATTGCGACATCACGGTCGAGGCGCGAATCGTGGGCGCGGTAAACTTCACCCATGCCTCCGGCACCAAGCCGGGAAACAATGCGGTAATGCGAGATCTGCGAAATTGGGGGAGGAGTCTCGCTCATTCTGATCGGTTCGATTAGTTCTTAACCTGGGTTAGAGTCACGACTCCACTTCTCATCGCGCGCGCGATAACCTCGGCGATGCCCAATTCTGTTCCATCTCCGTTTGATAAAGCGCTCATTCATTTCTGCAACGCTGCCGTCCAATTTGTAACTAACGTCAGCGAACCCGTTGTATTTGTTTCGACGGGAACAGGCAACAACACTCGTTTGCCGTCAGCGGTTATGTACACAGGTACATCCCAATCACTGGGATTATGAGGTAATGCCGGCAGAAGTTTGCTTCCAAATAGAACGCCGGACTCGCCAATATCGAATTTGCTACCTTGGCCGTCAACGTTAACGATCTTTAATTTGCGTTCGGCGTTGATGTACGCAATCGCGCGTCCACGATTGAGCCATTGGGGCGAGTCAGCTCCGTCCGACGTGATCTGCCGTTTCACTCCAG
>JBKPQV010000673.1:0-6291 GCA_046734235.1 Acidobacteriota bacterium | reverse complement strand
CTGGAAATCCGCGACAACTCTCCTGAAGTATCGCGGGCGTAGCTGTTGCGCGCTCGCACAACTAGCTGCGGTTGCCTGACGCGAATCTCTACTCGTCGTTGTTCATCGGGTTTGACCGGAGTCTGGGGGTAATAACCGATCGTGTATTCGTTGTGCAGCTCCTCAACGATCTTAGAGATCACAGAATCAAGATCACTAATATTCTGGGCCGGGTAAACCCCTGTCCCTGAAAGCGCAGCGGCCTGGTGCAAATAAGCGTCGGCACGAACGTAATCGGTACGACTGAATCCACTGCCTTCAGGTGCTGTTTGATTTCTTGACCTTTGGTAGGTGCTCAGTTGGACCGGATAAATCAAAGTCTGACTCTGCTCAATCTTTTGCAGACTGTTTTCATAGGTGGAGCGCGTGCTCGCATTATCTACACCATCGCTGAATAGAACGATCGCCGTCCGTCCTGGAATTTGATGCAACCGCTCCGAGAGGACAAAAGAAACTGAATCGTAGACGCGGCTGTTAGCTTCTGGCCGGCAACTACTGATCGCTTGTTTGAGCTCTTCATGATTGCTGGTTGCGTCCGCCAACACATGAATTTCGTTTGAGAACGAAACAACCAAGGCACGGTCATTTGGTCGCATGCTTTCGACGAAAGATATGGCTGCAGCTTTAATGTCTTGTAGATCGAGAAAGGTCGACCGACTCGTATCAATCAGCAACGCCACGGTGAAAGGCTTTTCGACTGGCGAAAAATTAGCAATCTCCTGCGGGATCCCATTTTCAAATACCTGAAAATCTTCAGGCTTCAAGTTCGGAACGAATTTGCCATTTCGCCCGATGACAAGAACGGGAGAACTCACAAGAGTTGTGTTGATGCGAATGACGTCATCTGGATCGATTTCTTCGCCTTTTGGTCCAGGCGTTGGTGAAGGCTGCTGTTGTGGGGTTTGTTGAGTTTGCGCGACTGGCGCGAGCTGACTGAAAGCTAAAACGACGGCAAATAATAGAAAGCGCAACCCGATCCTCCTTGGAGTGCGGTGGGCCCGGCACCGCTTTGTCACAGTGTGACTTACCCGATCGCTGTCTTGTATTAGCAAAACACAAGAACTGTTAGCAAATCCAAAGAATCAAAGAGGTCACGCTGGCTTAGTATCGCTGTAACAAAGCGGTGCCGGGCCACCGCACACCGGGAGCGACTATTTTTTCACGGGCTTCTTAAACACTGAATCGGGAAATGCAACGTTCCACTTGATGTCCTTGACGCGCATAACAATGTCGCCGTTGGCAATATTGTTTGAAACCACCGTGTAGGGAACCAGGACTCCTTCGACCTGGTGGTAATCGCTGAAGGTTTGAGTTACCGGCAACTCAATTCCCGAGGTTTCACTGGCGACAACACTATCTCGCTTCAACAGCAGAAAACTCTTTGTAGAAACGTAATCAGTAACTGGCGTTCCTCTTTCACCGCGCTTTTCAACGACAAAGGCCTCTTCATCCCCAACCTTGGTTATGCGTTTAACCGTGATCGTTCTGTAATTCTTCTTCCAGTTGAGTACGTCATAAAAATCGGAACCCATGCGAATGTCGTCGAGACGTTTTCCCGAATACGTCTCCTCTGGCGCAAAGCTAACGATCTCACCACCGTTCTGGCCGTCAAAATAAGAATCGATCGTGCCAATCTGCTTACCAAGCGCCTTCAGCCTCATTGAGCTTGCGGTCATGTTCGGCGCGCGAGCGCTGATCTCTCCCTCAGCCAGCACGCCCTGATTTTCCATATCGACTTCTATCTTGGTTAACGAAGAAGTGTGTCTATGCCAAGCCTCTTCGCCACCATAAGCCGCAATCATTTTTGTTATCAAATCATCGGCACTAATTAGTTGCACGGCTGACAGACGGCGAAATGAAAATCGTCCTTCAGGCTGGTTTAAGGCAATGCCTGTAATCGCTCCCGCGTCGTCGCGGTTGGCATCGATCCAGTATGCTTCAGGCAATCCGGGGCTGCGCAGTTTGTTCTTTTCGCTCTCGACAAGTGGATACGGAGGTTGACCTGGTACGACTAGAGACACTTTGCCATCCCGCACGGCAATCTCAATCACTTGCTTTGACGATTCACTCTCATAGGAGCCCACGAAAGGCGCGAGTGGGCCGGCATCTGCCGTAGTACCAGCAGGGTTGGCATTCGCTTCGGTGCCGGTGTCTTTCGGAAGGACTATGTTGCCTTGAGGTTGTTCAAGGAAAAGTTCCGACTCCGTCTCTTTTCCTTTAATAGGTCTGAAAGTGGCAAAGAAGCCAGCAGGTGCAGGATCTGTAAGTTTGTAACGACGTCCACCGATGTTCTCGAGCGGATAAGGTGGTTGGCCAGGAACAGTCAACGTCAACTTACTGTCCTTCATCGTGACTTCAAAATTCACTCCAGCAGAAGCAAGACGATAAAGTCCTACTTCAACTTTGGGATCACCGGCTGGCGTACTCGATTTTCTTTCCGAAGCTGGTTCGCCAACTATGTTTTTCCAAATCGTATTCATCGCAAACGGACCGAGTGAAGAAGCGGTAACGTTAGTTAGCAGTGCGAAGCCAAGCTTCTGGTCAGGCATCAAAGCCACCTGGGTATTGAACCCATCAATGTTGCCGCCGTGTTCGACCACCTTGTGTTTATTCCAATCGCGAAGAAACCAACCAAACCCGTAATCAACCGAACCACCAATCTTGATTTGCTTACTGATTGCTTCGTTAAAATTCTTCTCACTAACAATCCGCTTACCGTTAGCGATGCCACTCGACAACATAAATCGTAGCCACTGGGCCATGTCGTGAGCATTTGAATTGATGGCTCCGGCGGGTGCGGACGGCGCGATGTCGCGTTGTGGTAAACGTCGAGTTACTTTGGTCGCGGTGTTATAGTCGTACCCAAAAGAGAAATCACGGGCCTTTTGCATTGCCGCAACCGTCGTGTCGCTCGAACGCATGCCAAGTGGTTTGAAGATTCGCGAGGCAATAAGTTCATCCCAGGTCGAGTTTTCAGCTCGTGCGACAGCTTCACCTGCAGCGGCATACATTATGTTTTGGTATTGAAACTTCTCACCCAGCTTCGCCGTTGGCTTTGCCATTCCCGCCACCTGGATCAACTCCTGCCGATTCAAGGCACCAGTGACCATTGCAAGGTCTGTACGGTTGAGTCCTGAACGGTGCGACAAAAGATCTCGAATTGTGATTTTTGCATCAGCCTCAGGATCGCGGAGTTTGAAGTAGGGCAGAAACTTCTTTGGGGAATCTTCCAGTGACAATTTGCCTTCGTCGGCACTCATGAGCGCCAACATCGAGGTGAAAGCTTTGGAAGCCGATCCAATGGCAAAGAGTGTATTCGGCGTGACTGGAAGTTTGCGTTCGAAATTCTTGTAACCGAGACCCTTCATGTAGATCACGTGATCATCCTTGACGATCACGAGTGATAGTCCTGGAATGCCAAGTTCCTGACGCTTGTCGTCGATTGCCTTCTCGATTGCCGCTAGTTGTTGAGCGTAAGGATTGGCAGTCGCCGCAGGGGCTTTCGCCGGCGCTTGGGCATGGGCCACGACGGCCAGTTGCGCGGTCAGTAATGCGATAATGAGCGCACAGGACGAAAGGAAGCGAGTCAGGGTCTTTATTTGGTTCATCGTGGTTTCTCCCGGAAGCCGAAGAGGCCGTGAAAAATTAGAAGGTATTACGCATTAAAACGATTTGAGGTTTTCCGAATGAAGTCACCCCCGGTGTTGGCGAGCTCTAGCATTCGCTCGACTACATCCGGGGGTGTTAGAACGTACGGCGCCAGTATGTCAGGAAAGGTATGAACGAAGTCCGGCGGCGCTTAGCGCCCTTCGTCATAAGGCATCAATTAGTCGCTTCGACCACCCAGGTTTCCCCGCTGTTTATTAGTTTCTCCAAACTTCCGGGTCCAGACTTAGCGATCGCCGCATCAATCTGGTCCGTCATCATCCCTTCATATGTGGCTCGTTCAACGGCTCGGAAAATCCCAACCGGCTGCGGAAAGTCTGGCTGCTCCATTCTGGCAAGCATGAAAGCGACGGAAGGATCTTTCAAATAAATGTCATGGACCAAAAGGTCGTTTTCAGTGATGCCATCCTCACCGATAGTTACGACTTCCGGATGAGCACCATTCATCCGAATCCCTTTATTGCGCTCCTTACCAAAAATCATCGGCTTGCCCTGCTCGAGATACAAAACCTTATCGGAACGAACTGTGCGCTCCGCAAAGTAATCAAAGGCGCCATCGTTGAAGATGTTGCAGTTCTGATAGACCTCGATGAACGAAATGCCTTTGTGTTTGGCAGCCGCTTCAACTATCTGGCCGAGATGTTTGACATCGATGTCAATTGATCGCGCAACAAACGTCGACTCGCTGGCAATTGCCAGTGACAACGGATTAATCGGGTAATCGATCGTTCCGGAAGGCGTTGATTTTGTCTTCTTGCCAAATTCTGAGGTCGGGCTGTACTGGCCTTTCGTCAAACCGTAAATGCGGTTGTTAAAAAGGATGTAGTTGATATCGAGGTTTCGGCGAATTGCATGGATGAAATGGTTTCCACCAATCGATAGGGCGTCGCCGTCGCCGGTGATCACCCAAACGCTCAAGTCTGGATTGGCACACTTGATTCCGGTGGCGACTGCAGGTGCGCGACCATGAATACTATGGAAGCCATAGGTGTTCATGTAGTACGGAAAACGAGACGAACAACCGATTCCTGAGACAAACACAATCTTTTCCCGCGGTATCCCGAGTTCCGGCATAACTTTCTGCACGTTGTTTAGAATGGCGTAGTCGCCGCAACCCGGGCACCAACGCACTTCCTGATCGGAAACAAAATCAGCCTTTTTCAATTGTCCAGGAGGAGGTGCGACTCGACCGGAGACCGCCGAACCGACTTCGCTATCAGCCGAAACAGCTTCGACGATTGGTTTGTTACCGTTTCCGTTACCGCCTTGTCCGTTACTTTGTGTGCTCATTATTGCTCCTGATTTTCATTATGTCGTTACGCGCGAAATATTTCTGCAATTGCGATTCGAAAGCCCGGAATTAGGTCATCGGCGCTTACTTCTTCCTCTCGGGTGAACGTGACGTAGCTGGTAGAAGAGTGATAAATCGTCATCGTTTCGTGTTTCCAATCAACGATCCAGACTTGCTTAACTCCGTGTTTCAGCCACAGGGTAACTTTGGCTTCCACATCAAGTCGCCGTTCGTTAGGACTCACCACTTCCACGGCTAGATCCGGAGCACCGGGCCAATAACCACTAGTCTGTCTAACCGTGGCTGCTCGCTCTTCGGATATGAATGAGACATCCGGTGCAAGAACAGTGTCGGGATTCTGGGTTAGTTTGAATCCTGTTTCTGCGGCGAAAACTTCACCGAGCTTGTTGTCCCAAACAAACCGCGCTAAAGGTGAGGCTATACGCATGGTCACGCGTCCATGATTATGTCCGGCGAGTGACATAGTCTTGAGTTCTCCATTGATGAGTTCATAACGATATTGACCGCGAGGGAGCCTCAGCAGCTCTTCTTCGGTCATTAACGATGTTGAGGTACTCATCATGATGTTTCTAGTAACGCCTTTTACGACGTGAGGTCGCCTTCAATCTACAAATACTCTTCGACCTTCCTAATAATCTCTCTGATCTGGAACGGCCGCCCCTTAACTTTCGAGAACGGAACCGCATCGACCAGATACCTCGCTCTGATCATTGTGCAAAGTTGTCCAAGGTTCATCTCGGGAATTATCACAGTTTCAAATCCTGACAACACCTCGCCAAGATTTCGCGGGAATGGATTGAGATGACGCAGGTGAGCAGAGGAAACACTCTTTCCTTCGCGCTGCATCTTCTCAACGGCCGAACTAATCGAGCCGTAGGTCGAACCCCAGCCAAGCACAAGTACTTTTCCTGTCTTTTCACCCATAACTTCGACCGCTGGAACGTCGTTCGCAGCGCGGTCTACTTTTTCCTGGCGAAGTTTGACCATCAGGTGATGGTTCTCAGGATCGTAGTTGACGTTGCCTGTGATGTGTTGTTTTTCAATACCACCGATCCGATGTTCGAGACCGGGAGTTCCGGGCAATGCAAACGGGCGAGCTAGAGTTTCCTCATCGCGAGCATAGGGCATAAAGGTCGCTGGATCCGTCGCAAACGTAACGTCGATCTTGGGCAGTGAATCTATTGCTGGGATCGCCCATGGCTCGGCACCGTTGGCGAGATAGCCATCCGATAGATAAAAGACCGGCGACATGTATTTGAACGCAAGGCGTACTG
>JBKPQV010000672.1:0-7585 GCA_046734235.1 Acidobacteriota bacterium | reverse complement strand
GCATTCCTTCTCGATGCTGACTATGCACAGGCTCTCGTCGCCGCTGAACGCGTGCGTAGCGCAATTGAAAACCATCTATTCTCAGCTGCAAGCCTGACTTCAGCTGACCCCGAGATATTGTTCAAGATCACGATCAGTATCGGAGTCGCCGCATATCCGGACGATGCTACGGATCCGATTCAGTTGGTAGAGATGGCTGACTCTGCGCTCTACAGGGCCAAGCGCAGTGGTCGCAATACGATCTGCGCTTATCGTCCATCTTTGGCCGCCACCGAGAAGCCTCTGCCTCCCCGACGGGAACTAAGATAGGGCATCATTTCTGCAACGATTTCGAGGGCGCGACGTGTAATCGGACGGGCATTACGAAGACCCGCAAAAGTGACTGCTCGGTTTGCGAATGCTTCGATTTGCCGTGTATCCTTTCGTGTAGATCCTAGAACCTCCGTAGCGTGCCCAGGATAACGATTAATTAAGGATAATAAGTTTTGAACGTCAATCTCAATTTAGCCAGCAAACCCTTTAATAATCGCGTACTGCCGT
Organism: Acidobacteriota bacterium; assembly: GCA_046734235.1. Classification (GTDB taxonomy): domain Bacteria; phylum Acidobacteriota; class Blastocatellia; order Pyrinomonadales; family Pyrinomonadaceae; genus PSRF01. Next base: position 7,045 of record JBKPQV010000672.1, on the reverse strand, counting down.
GGATGTTGACGGCCGTGATCCTGATGGTCTCCTTTGTCGGACTTATTATTGTTTTTCAACTCACGACTAGTACACGGCGCGAATCTAACGCAATTCAGGTTGAACTGAATGCTCTAAAACAGAAAGAACAGGGGTTGTTGACCAAGGCTGAGCAGGTAAAGGATGCCCTTGGTACTGACCAGCAGCAGTCGTTGAAGGCCGCTCATCAACTGGTTGATCGAAAAAGATTTTCATGGTCCCGGTTGTTGTCAGATTTGGAGAGTGCGATGCCAGATAATGTTCGAGTCTCTCGCATCGCTGTTCGCGAAGTTTCCTCGCAAGGCGGACAAACCGTTGCTGTCTTGGATCTCACAGTTTTCTCGAAAGGTTACGAATCTGTTGACGGCATGATTAAAGAAATGGATCGCAACGGGACCTTCCGTGCGGACATCATGTCGCAAAACTTGCAGAAAGGCCGTGGGGAAATTGGAACGGAGTATGATTTGGCAGTTGTTTACCGGCCGCGCGCCAGCTTTGCCAGCGAGAGCGTTGCTGAATTGAACGACCAAACTAAGACTTCGGGGGAGAAGAAATGAAAGAAGAAATCCAGGCCCCCGTTGCCCGCAAGAAGTCTATCAGTAGGCTCATCGATTCACGACGGACCAAAATGTTTGGGCCTGCGGAAATTGTGGCGGTTGCTCTCAGTTGCTTTGTTCTATTCCTGATTATCCTGAGTTACTTGTATTTCCTGGTTCCTGCTCGTTCACAGCGTTCGACCCTGATAGCAGACAAGACTCGCTCACAGGAGAATCTAAAGAAGCTGGAACAAATTGTTCACGACGAAGAGAACACCAAGCAGAAAGTCGACAAAATAAAGGCGAGCCTTAGCACCTTCGAAAACGTCAGTCTTCTGACGTCAGATCAAGGCCGCATGGATCTCTACGGTGAGTTGAACAGGCTCATAGTAAAAAACTCTTTGCGCAATACGGCGGGTCCGTCTTACACACCACTTGAGCCTGTTGGGGCCAAAGTAACCCCTGGTACATCGGTAAGCACAAAGTGGCAAAGCGTATATCCGGGCATTGGAGTTCTGGTAACTGTTGAAGGTTCTTATCAAAACCTTCGTCACTTCGTCCAGGATATTGAGAAGACCAAACAATACGTCATCATCAATCAAGTAGAACTGCAACGCGCTGAGAACAGCTCTCAGATAAGTGCTGAGGAGGGAGCCGGTTCGGGTACGCGTGGATCCATCGTGAGTTTGCAATTAAACATGTCAATCTACTTCCAGCGCCAGGAAGCCGCCGCTAATGGCAGCGCAGGTCAGGAGAAATAGATGGAACTAGCTGACTTCAGTAAACCTGGTGAACGGAAAAAGCTGATCTGGGCAGGCGTCCTCGGTGTCGTCGCGATCGGGTTTTTATGGTGGACATTTATCGGCTTTGGCAGTCGACCTGCTACTACATCAAGACCAACTCCGGCAGCGTCGCAAGTAGGCGCTCGCCAAACTTCTCGGCCACAACCAGCGCCAGCCGATAATCCGCAGTTGGTGGCGATTGAGTATCTTCAGCCAGTTCCGGATGAAATTAGCATTCCGGTGGTACCAGAAGCACGACGCAATATTTTTGCCTTCTACGAAAAGCCCGCACCACCGCCGACGCAAACTGTCACGCCAACACCAACACCAACACCCACGCCTCCGGTCTTGCTGGCAGCAATCTCACCTTCGAATGTTTACGCGAAGACGGCAGACTTTACTTTGGAAGCCAATGGCGACAAGTTTACGCCTGAGATGAAGGTGTTCATGGATGGCCGGGAATTGCCATCCAAGTTCAAAGGGCCGCAACAAATGTCTGCGTCAGTCTCTGCGGCTGTCATTGCGGTACCAGGTCTGCGACAGGTCGCTGTACGTACGCCAGATGGACGGAGCTACTCCAATAACATTGGCCTCAGCGTAGCACCACCACCAACACCCAACTACACCTACGTTGGGATCTTTGGGACGAAGACCTTTGTGAATACGGGTCTGCTACAAGACAAGGGCAACAAAGAGATCTTGAGCGTACACCTCGGTGATCTACTCGGTGGTAGATTCCGCGTCACGAGTATCTCAGAGAAAGAAATAATCTTCGTCGATGTCAATCTCAGGATCAAACATCCACTCCCGATGACAGAAGGAGAGCGCACTGCGGGCGGTCCGATCTCGCGACCAACTCCACGTGTTGACGCTGAAGATGACGAACCTTAGTTCGGGATCAGACCACAACATATTAGGGTGCGGGTCCTCCGACGCGAGCGGTCGTCTGAAGGTCGTCGGAGGTGTCTCACGGTCGTCTCAAGCGGGTTACACCCTCGTTGCACTCCTGGCCTTGATGACCGTCCTGGCTCTCTTTGCGATGGCCATAGCGCCAAGTTTGTATCAACAATCGGAACGCGAAAAGGAGAAGGAAGCGATCTTTCGTGGTGAGCAAATCGCTGAAGCGATTCGTGAATACTACATCTATCGCTCGAACGTTTCTGGTCAACGAGGTGATCAAGCATTACCTTCTTCGATGGACCAACTGCTGCAAGGTCTACCTATTCCCGGTGGTGCGAAGACGAGACAAATTTTGCGCGCGAGTGCCGCGCATGATCCACTTACACTTGAAGGTGAGTGGCGTTACATACATCCACGCAGCGAAGCGCTAATTGATTTTCAGCAGAACGTCATGACCTACGCTGGGACTACCGTACCAGTCTCCAAGAACAGGCTAATTGCTGACCTGCAAGCACTTGCGGCTCCACAGATGACAATGGTGGTAGACACAGGAACAAAAAAGACGGGACCTTCTTCTTCAGCGGCTGATGACTCGAGTGGTCCATTCGTTGGTGTTGCAAGTCGGAGTAGACGTGATTCTGTGATCACTTACTACGGCATCGAAACCCATGATGGTTGGGTCTTCACTCCACTGTTTCGTGGTCCATGAGTTGAATCTTTTGTTTCGTGATCCACGCCCTCACACATCTCAACACTCAACAATCTATTCATCACACATCACTCAGCGACACAGCGATCGATCCAGGACACGATGCGCGATCATCAACTTGTCCTCTCAACTTGATCGGTTGTTCTGATTGCCAAAAATTGTCTCCAAGAGACGCAGAAAATATTTCAGGATCCGAGTAATAAGTTATTGACATCTGTGACATTTACGTTTATATAGCAAGATGTTGTGCGCCGTTTACTCTAGCCCACAAGAGAAACACAAACACATTATCTTGTGGTCATGAAGAAACACTAAAACCCAAACTTGAAAGAAGGAGCACATAGAAGCTATGGCAACTAAAAAAGGTGGAAAGAAAGCAGCAGCGAAAAAGGGTGGCGCCAAGAAGGGCGCAAAGAAGGGCGGAACCAAGAAAGCCGCAAAGAAGAGATAATTCGAACCAGCAGGTTACACAGCAAGTTTTCCACCGGCGCACACAAACTTCTGAGGCCCGCGGGGCCTTACAAAAGAAACGACGAGACCTTCAAGCGAAGCTCGTCGTTTCTTTTTGTGATCTGATCTGCTTAACCTCTTTAGAGATGGTTGCATGATTCGAGTTGCACTTGTCGAACCTGAAATTCCTCCGAACACCGGTAACATAGCGAGACTGTGCGCCGCATGTAGAGTTCCTTTGCACATCGTCGGGGTTACCGGGTTTCGCATGGATGATCGTGCCGTCAAACGCGCCGGCCTTGACTACTGGCCTGAGGTCACGCTCGAACGACATCCGAACATTGAAGCGCTACAGGAAGCGCTACCGTCTGCTCGCTTTGTGTTCTTTACCAAGAAGGCGGAGGTGTCGTACACAAAATGGTCGTTTACCAGTGACGACTGTTTGGTCTTTGGTCGGGAGACTCGTGGACTCCCTACCGAACTCCTGGAAGCAAACTGGCAAAACTGCGTGAAAATCCCCATGCTGAACTCACAAGTGCGAAGCCTCAATCTTGCCACTTCGGTTGCGATGGCACTCGGTGAGGCGTTGAGGCAAACCGGCGCTTTTTAGATGGTCTCGGCCTTTGGTCTTGGGTCTTTGAGTTCTGGACTTCCCAAAGCGGATGTCAGATCTCAAATCGTGGATCTCACAGTAGCGATTCAGATCATTAAACAACAATAAATAACTGTGAGATCTTCGATTTGTGATCTGAGATCTCTGTGGACACACTTGCTATCACGGGGGTGGTATGACTTCTTGCACCGAGTCGAAAGACCAAAACCTAAGTCCCAAGTGCAAATACCCATTAAGAGCTTTCTGCCTCCAAGTGTTAAGATACCCGTTTCTAAGAATCAGCGAAGTTTGGACTTACTGAATGCAACAAAGAAAAGATATTAGAAATATTGCCATCATTGCCCACGTCGACCACGGCAAGACGACACTGGTTGATGCGATGCTTCGCCAGTCGGGGACCTTTCGCGAAAATGAGCAGGTCCGCGATCGAGTCATGGATTCTATGGATCTCGAGCGCGAGCGAGGGATCACGATCATGGCAAAAAACACCGCAGTCCGATACCAGAAAGTGAAGATCAATATCGTCGACACACCGGGTCACGCCGATTTTGGCGGTGAAGTGGAACGGGTCTTGAAAATGGTCGATGGGGTGATGTTGTTGGTCGATGCCGCTGAGGGATGTTTGCCACAAACTCGTTTCGTGCTACGCAAAGCACTTGAGGCCCGACTTCCGGCTATCGCGGTTGTTAATAAGATTGATCGCCAGGATGCCCGGCCTGCCGAGGTTGTCGATGAGATCTACGAATTGTTTCTCGATCTCGACGCGACGGACGAGCAGATCGATTTTCCTATACTCTATTCGATCTCACGCGATGGTATCGCGAAGAAAGATCTAGCCGAAGAATCTAACAACCTTCAACCGCTGTTTGAGCAAATTGTCGAAACGATCCCTGGCCCTAAAGAGCAGAGGTCTGATTCTTTACAGTTGCTGGTAGCTAATCTCGACTACAACGATTACGTTGGCCGACTCGCTATCGGTCGCATCTACTCCGGCGAGATCGCCATTGGTGATCAAGTAGCAGTAGTGAAACCGGATCGCTCAATCCAGAAGACACGAGTATCTCAGCTGTATGCGTTCGAAGGTCTCAAACGTGAGTCTGTTGAGCGCGCCGGCTTTGGCGAGATAGTCGCTCTTGCAGGAATTGAAAACATCAACATTGGCGATACCATCACTTCGCTCGAAAATCCTCACCCACTGCCGGTTATTGCTGTTGACGAACCTACCATTGCCATGATTTTCGGAGTCAACAATTCACCGTTTGCGGGCAAGGACGGCAAGTACGTCACGTCGCGACAGGTGAAGGAGCGGTTGGACAAGGAGTTGCTCGGCAATGTAGCAATCCGAGTGGAGGAGACCGACTCTCCGGATCAATTCAAAGTTTCAGGACGAGGTGAACTACAGCTCGCGATCCTGATCGAGATGATGCGTCGAGAAGGTTACGAGCTACAAGTGTCAAAGCCCGAGGCAATTACACGCACAGTTGATGGCAAGTTATTGGAACCGATCGAGGCCGTGGTGGTGGATTGTCCCGACGAGTTTATCGGTGTGATCACTGAAGCGCTGGGACGTCGTAAGGGACAGATGACAAAGATGGTCAATCACGGCACTGGTCGTGTGCGACTCGAATTTGAAACTCCGTCGAGAGGTCTGATTGGATTCCGCAACGAGTTTCTTACCGAGACTAAGGGTACCGGGTTATTAAACACGATGTTTCTGCGCTGGGGTGATTGGCAGGGAGCTATGCGTGGGCGGGCAACCGGATCCCTTGTAGCCGATCGAACCGGGGACACAACAACCTATGCTCTCTACAACCTTCAGGAGCGAGGCACGTTATTCGTGCGGCCGGGTATCAAGGTCTACGAAGGTATGATCATCGGTGAGAACGCGCGAGCAGTAGATCTGGACGTGAATGTGATCAAGGAAAAAAAGCTGACAAACATGAGGGCGTCAACTGCCGATGAGGCAATGCGACTAGTACCACCTAAAGAGCTTTCGCTTGAGCAGGCCCTGGAATTCATCAGCGATGACGAGCTGGTTGAAGTGACGCCGCTGACTATCAGATTAAGAAAGAGGGTTTTGCCCGCTAACCAAAGACCCAAGCGCAAAGAAGCCGAGGCCTAGACTCATGTCTCTCCGGCTTCCGCGTGTTTACCCGATCACCGATATCAGCTTGAGCGGTCTTTCGCACGCTGAACAGGTTCAAGAACTGGCGTCCGGCGGAGCCACATTCATTCAGCTTCGCGAAAAGCAGAAATCCGCAAACGAGTTTTATGCCGAGGCGCGAGCCGCTGTGCGCGTGGCACACCAACTCGGAATTAAACTAATCATTAACGACAGGGTCGATATTGCGATGGCGGTGGGCGCTGACGGCGTTCACCTGGGCCAGGATGATATGCCTGTCGTTGTCGCTCGCGGATTATTGGGACCAGAAAGCATAATTGGTCTTTCGACACACAATGCCTCACAGGCGCTCGCCGCAATTAAGCTTCCAATCGATTACCTCGCAATAGGCCCGGTTTTCGCGACTAATTCAAAAGCAGATACTGCTGATGTCCTTGGTCTTAGCGGTCTCGCTGAAGTGCGAGGAATTGTCCAAAACCTTCCCCTGGTCGCCATAGGCGGCATTAACGACTCAAATGCATCAGCTGTTGTGGAGACCGGGGCCGACTCCATAGCAGTAATTAGTTGCCTTCTGAACGACCCCTCACAAATCAAAGAAACGACCCAGAAACTACTAAACCACCTGCTTTCAACATAATTTACTTGCGTTAATCATTGTTATGCGCGAGAATTCGAGCAGCTTGGGGGTGCATCCAGAATTCTGCGCCCGTCCAAGTACCCTCCATGTTCGTCCGCCAAATTCAGATTTCCCGGAGCCCCTTATAAGAGATGAGTTTCTTCGATTTGCCGCCCATTATCGAGCGAATGCTGCTGGTTTCCGACAAAATCAGCGACCTCAATTTCTCAGTTGGGCAGTTGCCACAGGTGGAAATCAACGGGAAGTTGACGCCCGTCCAACCCTTGGGTATGCAAAAG
>JBKPQV010000671.1:0-7264 GCA_046734235.1 Acidobacteriota bacterium | reverse complement strand
GTAGAAGGTGGAAGTGGAGGCATATCGCCTTTTGCGAACCTGGGCAACATAGTGTCAGCATTCGCGAGTTGGTAAACAGACCACGCTACCACCATCGCGTTTTTCTTTACGTCGTCTTCAAGGATTCGTTCATAAGTGTCCAGGTTGGTATGCCAGGTATTGCTGTTGTACTCGATTGGATCCTGCCCCATGCCGATTCCAGGTAATCCGGCCTGACTGAACGAGGTGTTGTCCGACCCACCCAATCGTCTACTACTTGATGCTACAGCACCAACCACTCCGTCTTCTTTAAACGGCGAAAGTATTTCGCGCATGATTGCTGCACCTTCGGGTGGACCAAATACTCCCGCGCCACGCACTCTGCCCGTTCCAGAATCGATGTTGAAGTACCCGCCAAACTTTTCGAAACCCGGTTTTGGATTCTCAAACGAACCGAAGTGTTCCTTCACATAAGCAATTGAACCTAGTAATCCTTCTTCTTCGCCGCTCCAAAGTGCAACTCGAATCGTGCGCCTTGGCTTTACGCCAATGGCCTTCAAGATCCTGGCAGCCTCCATCATGATCGCACAGCCTATTGCATTGTCAGTTGCTCCAGTAGCCGCATGCCAGGAATCGAGATGCCCACCAAGCATGATCACTTCGTCTGCTTTATCACTACCGGGTATCTCAGCGATCGTGTTGTAAGAAGTAGTCCCCTCAGGATAGACGCGGTTGATGATATTGAATTCCAAAGTAACTTCGGTTGCATCTGCCATGATGCGCGTGATTCGTCCGAAGTCTTCGTTGCTCATCACTACTGTGGGAATCGCTTTGTCTACGTCGAAAGTCCGATTGTTGAAGGCTCGGATTTGACGAAACTCCCTTCCGGCATCGTTCACTCGGACTACGGCTCCATTGTCGCGAAGAAATGCGTCGAGTTGTTCTGCAACCTGGGCGTTTGGTAACGGTTTCGGCGCATTAGGATCCGGGGTTGGCGTTGGCGATGGAGTTGGGAAAGCGAAAGGCCGCGCGTTTAGTCCAAAGCGTTGCTCGGCCTGTTCGTCACTCGTGCGCTTGGCTGGTGGATTGAGATTAACCGGAACTACCGTCTGCTTGCCGATAAAAACAATTCGGCCTTTAACATGAGCCTTCATTCCGTCAAAAAACTTTGTCAGCATCTCTTGTGACGGTCGTTCTGGAAGCACTATTTGTACAGCTTTAGCCGTTACCGTTCCTTTGGTGCCTGGTGTCCACGCCAAAACCTCACACACTAGTGGATCCTTGATTGGTGAAACGATGTGTGCAGTCAATCGTTCGTTGAGCCAACCGGGATGACCGAAGTCCCACGGCTCAAGGTGTCCATTTACCAGGCCCCATGAAGTCATCTGCTTAATTGCCCATTCCGCTGCGTTCTTATGATTCGGCGAACCGGTCAAACGCGGACCGTAGACGTCGGTCAACATGTGCATAGTCTTCATGATCTGCGAACGGCCTATTGCTTCGCTACGAATGCGCGAAAGAACGTCACCCTGTCCGTTTTGAGCAAAGGCCGGCAAACAAACAAGCGACAGAATTAGCGATAGAGCAACAACTCTACGTATAAGCATCAATTTTGGCTCCGTGTATTTCAGGTATGATTGCGAACGAAAGAAATTATACAAGCTATTCACAGATTGCAACGACCCCTGATCGGTTCTAGAATCAACCCGAGCTTGAAATTCAATAATGTTCGGGGGAGCCGTAAAGGCTGAGAGTCGGAATCTCCGAGACCCCTTGAACCTGATACGGTTAGCACCGTCGAAGGGAGAAACAGCAGCCACAACCGTTCCTGGCTTTACACGAAGGGGACGGTTTTATTTTTGCTGGCTAACGAAAGAGGCGACATGTCTGAAGAATACAACTGCCTGCGTTGCGGCAAAGAATATCCGTGGGAGCAACTAACTCAGACAAAGGAAGGTAACCTCTTTTGCACTGAATGTTGGCGGCAAGTAACCACCGAGCGAAAGCGCAATTGCCCCGTAGACAACAGCGAGATGGAAAAGCATCTCGTTTGTGATGTTGTACTTATTGATACTTGCTCAAAGTGTGGTGGTACCTGGTTCGATCAAGGCGAACTGGACATTATCAGAAAGAGATGGAATGAGGCTGACTGGGGCAGTGGCTTCATGCACTGGTGGCTCTTCGTTTGAGACTGGCCGACAGGGCGAATGACCGACAGGAGCGAATGGGCGACAGGGGCGAATGGGCGACATGGCTAATGAGAGACAGGGCGAATGAGCGAGAGTATGGGAAGTGGCAAACGGGTGACTGGGCGAAATATCGCTCTCTCGCCCCGTCGCCCCGTCGGCTCCTCGCCCCGCCGTCGCCCCCTCGCCCCGTCGCCCCGTCGCCCCCTTGCAAAAGATTGAGGAGAACTAAGACAAGATGAGTAGCGCAATACAAACAAAGACACACGAGGTTGGTGAACAACTTCCACGATCTCGTCGCATTTATGTTGAAGGCGAACAGACAGGCGTTCGCGTGCCTTTTCGCGAAATTGAACAAACGCCTACTCGCAACTTCGACGGCTCGCTCATAGATAACCCTCCGGTTCGCGTGTACGACACGAGTGGACCATGGGGCGATCCTGAAAACAATTGCGATGTTAAGGAAGGACTACCAGCATTGCGTCGTGATTGGATCACCGGCCGCGGAGATGTTGAGGAGTATCGAGGACGTGAGATCAAGCCAATCGACGATGGATACCTGACCTTTGAGGCTGCTAATCGCGCAAGAGTAAAAGACGTAGGCAAACTCGAGGATTTTCCCACACTAAAGCGATCTCCGCTACGAGCAAGAACAGGCTCCTGCGTGACGCAATTGCATTACGCGCGCAAGGGGATCATCACGCCGGAGATGGAATTTATCGCGATTCGAGAAAACATCGGACGCACGAACCAGATGATCCAAAGCAACGACCGCTCATCTGTATTGCATCAGCATCGCGGTCAGGCATTCGGGGCATCCATTCCGCAATTTGTGACTTCGGAGTTCGTACGCGAAGAAGTTGCACGAGGTCGCGCGATTATTCCTGCAAACATCAATCATCCTGAATCGGAGCCAATGATCATTGGCCGAAACTTCCTGGTCAAAATCAACGCGAACATCGGTAATTCAGCCGTTGCGTCCTCCATCGAGGAAGAGGTCGACAAAATGCGTTGGTCCATTCGCTGCGGATCAGACACAGTGATGGATTTATCGACCGGCAAGAACATTCATGCGACGCGTGAATGGATCCTGCGAAACTCGCCAGTGCCAATTGGAACCGTGCCAATCTATCAAGCACTCGAAAAGGTAGGTGGCAAAGCTGAGGAACTAACCTGGGAAATCTTCCGCGACACGCTGATTGAGCAAGCCGAACAAGGTGTTGACTACTTCACGATTCATGCAGGAGTGCGACTCCCTTATGTTCCGATGACGGCGAAACGCACTACGGGAATTGTTAGTCGCGGTGGATCAATCATGGCGAAGTGGTGCCTGGCGCATCACGAGGAGAGTTTTCTCTACACGCATTTCCGCGAGATTTGCGAGATCATGGCAGCCTTTGACGTTTCTTTCTCGCTGGGGGACGGTTTAAGACCTGGTTCGATAGCTGATGCGAATGACGAAGCTCAATTTGCAGAACTGGAAACCTTAGGTGAGTTAACAAAAATAGCGTGGGAGTACGATTGCCAGGTGATGATCGAAGGTCCTGGTCACGTGCCGATGCATTTGATCAAAGAGAACATGGACAAGCAACTCGAAACCTGTCATGAGGCACCCTTCTACACGTTAGGCCCCCTCACCACCGATATCGCGCCTGGTTATGATCACATTACGTCTGCAATTGGCGCGGCAATGATTGGCTGGTTTGGAACAGCGATGCTTTGCTACGTCACACCTAAAGAACATCTGGGACTGCCAAACAAGAAGGACGTAAAAGATGGCGTTATTGCTTATAAACTCGCTGCGCACGCAGCCGACTTAGCAAAGGGACATCCGGGCGCGCAGTATCGGGACAATGCTTTATCGAAAGCGCGTTTTGAGTTTCGTTGGGAAGATCAATTCAATCTTTCGCTCGATCCGGAAGTAGCGCGTGAATACCACGATGAAACGTTGCCACAGGAAGGAGCCAAGCTGGCTCACTTCTGTTCAATGTGTGGCCCACATTTCTGTTCGATGAAGATCACCCAGGACGTGCGCGAATACGCGGCGCAGAAAGAGATCGACGAACAGGCCGCACTGGAAGTTGGTATGAAAGAAAAGGCTGAAGAATTCGTATCGAGCGGAAGCGAGCTTTACCAGATCGCTCAAAATTAGTTTGACAGGATAAGAACTTTCAGGATTCATCGGCAGTTACGAACGTGCTGACTGATGTTGTAGTTCCGCGTCCGTTCGTTCATCCTGTATTTTCTGTTCATCCTGTCAAAATAACCGCCGTCAAATACTCGCTGCGCAAGACAGCGCGAGAATAGGTTCCCAAAACTAGATCGTTCAAAATTAGTTTGACAGGATTTAAGAATTTTCAGGATTCATCGACAGTTATAAACATGCTGACTGACGTGGTGGTTCCGCGTCCGTTCGTTCAATCCTGTATTTTCTGTTCATCCTGTCAAAATAACCGCCGTCAAATACTCGCTTCGCAAGACAGCGCGAGAATAGGTTCCCAAAACCAGATCGTTCAAAATTAGTTTGACAGGATTTAAGAATTTTCAGGATTCATCGACAGTTATGAACATGCTGATTGACGTGGTGGTTCCGCGTCCGTTCGTTCAATCCTGTATTTTCTGTTCATCCTGTCAAAATAACCGCCGTCAAATACTCGCTTCGCAAGACAGCGCGAGAATAGGTTCCCAAATTAGACTTCACAAGCTGAAGCTATTGAGGTAAGGTGCTGACTGTCTCACCATCTGCAAACAATCCTTTTCTCACTGGAGGATCAAATGGAAATTAATGACCTCACTCACACAATCATTGGCTGTGCATTCAAAGTTCATAAGGTCCTTGGCTTTGGTTTTTTGGAGAAGGTCTATGAAAACTCTCTAAGAATCGAACTCGAGGAGCTTGGTTTGACCGTTTGCCAGCAGGATGAGTTAAAAGTCTGGTACAAGAATCAAGTGGTTGGTAAGTGTGTTCCGGATCTTTGGCTACCAGATAAACTAATCATTGAAGTAAAGTCAGTTCGAAATCTATTAAAAGAACACGAGGTAACACTCGTCCACTATCTTGCGGCGACAGGAATCAACGACGGTCTTCTGATAAATTTTGGGTCCTCGGTTCAGGTGAAGCGTAAATTCCGTGAGTACAAGGATAAAGGCTCGCTGCTCGGTTCTATTTTTTGAACCTAAGAACGGAATTTCAAGCGTCGCCTCATCGTAAAGATCGGACAGACCTGGTTAGATTTCGGGTGTCCTCAAATTCAATTAACAATGTCTGAACTAACTCTTCGCAACGCGACCATCGATGACGCCAACCTTCTAACTGAGCTTGGCTCACGTACTTTTTCGGAGGCATTCGCAGCAGACAATACCCAAAAGAATATGGAAGCGTATCTCAATGCTTCATTCAAGCCTGCACAACAGCTAGCTGAACTATCTGACCACAACACCCATATCAAGATTGCCGAAAAAGATGGTGTCCCAGTTGGATACTCCATGCTGCGTTCAGGTGTTGCCCCCAGCGACATTACTGGCGAGGAACCAATCGAGTTGGTGCGTTTATATGTGTCGCAGAATTGCATTGGCAGCGGTGTTGGTGCTTTGCTGATGCAGGAATGCGTTCGACAATCGCGAGAGCTAGGCTTCAAGACACTATGGTTGGGTGTTTGGGAAAACAATTTCCGCGCTCAAGCGTTTTATCGCAAGTGGGGTTTTGTTGAGGTAGGTACCCACATTTTTCAACTGGGAGATGACCCGCAGAGGGATTTATTAATGCAAAAGAGTCTCTAGATATTTCAGATTTAAGATTGCAGATTTCAGATTGGTGACACTTTCGGCGTTCAAATCGGGCAGCTTGCCAAAATCTGAAATCAACAATCTTAAATCTGAAATAAGCCTAGCTCTTCATCAACTCCTGAAGTCTCGCAGGTTCTTCACCCAGCCAATGCGGATTTACTGCTGTAGCGTCAAAAATCGATGTTGTTTTGAATAATTCAAACTCTCCTTTAGCAGCAGCCACAGCCGTCTTTTTCAGAAGAGCGTCGACTTCTTCCCTTGTCAGAGGCTTAAACGTTTTCACTGCTTCGAACGCTTGATCCAGAATCTCCATACTGTCGATTCCGGTAATCACAACCGACGTCGGAAGATTGAGTGCATAGTGCAAACACTCGATCGGTTTCACGGTTTTTGATTTTAAGAGAATCCCATTAGCCATCGATTTCATTCCCAGGACTGCGATCTTGTTTTTAACAAGTTCGGGCAATACTTCCTTTTCAAAACTCCGATAATGCGCATCCATTACGCTCAGAGGCATTTGGACAGCGTCGAACCTGACTCCGTTCCTCTGAGCCTCCTCCAGCATGTACAGATGGATGCGTGGATCTTTATGGCCAGTAAAGCCGATGTACCTGATTTTGCCAGCTTGTTGGGCTTCGATCAGCGCTGCATTAGCGCCTTCCGCGTCGAAAATTCGGTGCGGATCTTCATATCGAATTATTTCGTGATGTTGGACCAGATCAATCATGTCAACCTGCATCCGCCTTAACGACTCGTCAAGTTGTCGCGCAGCTTCTTTTTTCGAACGGCCATCTATCTTGGTCATCAGAAAGACTTTTTCGCGATAGCCCTCGCATAGCGCTTTACCCATCCGAATTTCACTTGCCCCTTCATTGTAGTCCCAACAGTTGTCCATAAATGTCATTCCCCGATCGATCGCTGTTCGGACCAGGCGAACACTCAAAGACTCATCAACGTGTTTCAACCCAAGATGCCAGCCACCCAAACCGATGGCGGAAACTTGTTCTCCGGTACTACCCAAATCCCGATACATCATTTCTGCAGTCATTTTCTCCTCCAATCAGGTTTGAAAAGTGCGACGCGCTTTCCTGTCTTTGTGTTTTCCTGTCTTAGTGGTTAAGGTCTTTCAGCTTTACGAAATTCTCGCTCGCGTGGGTTTTTGGCCTTGTTTCTCCTGGACACCGAACACCTTACGATACGCGAACTCTGCCTTGATGATGCGGAGTTCATTTTACTTTTGCTGAACGAACCTTCCTTCATTCGCTTCATTGGTGACAAAGGTGTGCGCACCTTAGACGATGCCCAACAGTATA
>JBKPQV010000670.1:0-11696 GCA_046734235.1 Acidobacteriota bacterium | reverse complement strand
CAGTGACACTGGAAACGAAGCTGAATTTCAGATCTCAAATTTGAAATCTCACAGTTGGCCCTGCAATCCATTAACTGCGCGATCTCAAATCTGCGATTTCAAATTGGACCCTGCAATCCATTAACTGTGAGATCTCAAATTTGCGATCTCAGATTGGCCCTGCAATCTAGTTACTGTGAGATCGCAATTTTGAGATTCAGCTTCATTTCCAGTGTCACTGTTGCTTGAGGCCAGCGGGGGCAAGCCCATCTTCCCAACCTTTAACTGTCCCGAGGTTAGTGGGAATTTACCGTTACTTCTCCCAGCAGTCCGTCGCCCCGTCTCCCACTCGCCCCATCTCCCACTCGCCCCATCGCCCCGTCACCTAATCGCCCCGTCGCCTACTCACCTCTTCTCAAAGTCCGAAGCAACAAAGCTCCAGGCCAACAATCCACACAACGAGAAACCAAATGAATTAAGTAAGCCGTGAGTGATGGCCATGCGCGGAATATCGATGATTAGCGTGTGAGTAACGATGCTGTAGGCGTATGCGCAAGCTAACAACATCGCCGCTATAGCGGAAAGAGATGAAACAACGAGAAGCACACGCGAGAACCAACCATTGATGCGCGGCACAATCCACACGAGCACCGCGAGTCCAAGTAAAAATAGACCAATCGTGATTAGCAACGCTCCTGCCAGGGCCAGCTTTGGCGACAACGTAATTCCCGTTGCGACTAAAGGCATGCCTAAAATGATCGCCATTCCAGCAACCAACACTATTCGTTGATTAATCTTTCTATCGTTCAACCAACGCGCGGTCAGGCCAATGAGAATTGGTGCAGCAAAACCTGCAAAGTGAAAGTGGACGGCTGTGAGTAAAACAATTGTATCGCCGAAACCGAGCGGTTGTAGGCCAACCCGTGAAGCAACAAGCCACGCACCGCCGACCGGCAAATAGAGCATTCCTGCGCTAATCGTCAGATCCGCTCCGCTGGTTTGATTCGAGAGCACCATTCGAAGTGCCCCGGCAAGTGCAACAAGTGCGGTCAAAGCGAGCCACACTGAGGCTAGTATTCCTGCCGTAAATCCCTGGGGAAACAAGAAAGAGATAAAACAAATCGCCGCAGCAAATGGTTGAGCCCAAACGGCAAGGCGAAAAGAGACAAGAGTTTCTTCTGCTGATACGAGAGATAGAGCTAGTGGGACGATTACAAAGATGCCAAGCAAGAATATTTTTTGGATTAGTTCCGTTTCGGGCGAATCGCCGGTCTTGATCAACAAGGCAATTAGCCATATGAACGCACCAGCTGCAGCACTGACTCGGGCAAACTGAAACTGAGGCATGATTCGCTTTTCTATTTCACGCCATGCAACTCATCGATGACAATTCGAGCAACTGTAGGAATAATGTCGCGCTCGTTCGCATGATCCGTGGTAAAGGTTACCAGGACAAAGTTAGCTCCGTTCGGCATTTCAATGTACGCAGCGTCATGACGAGTCGTACTTGTCCATCCTGCCTTCGACCACAGATGAACTCCATCCATTCCTTGTAAAGCGATTCCCGTGAATCCGTGGCCTTGATCGTCAGCATCGGCACTCTTACCGGTGTAATCTCGCTTTAGGAGATCCATCATGAGTTTGGTGCGAGCTGGAGTAGCAACTTTGCCGGTAACAATCTCCATCAGCAGACGAGCAGTAGCATCAGTGGTCAATTTGTTTCTATTCTCGCCATTGAGTCCACGCGAGACTTTTTCCCGTCCATAAGCATCCTCACAAAACGTCTTTTGGTTTACGTTGATGTTTGTATATCCCATGGAAGTGAAATAACGATTTACGGCATTTCGCTTGTTTTGCCATTCCTCCATCTCCTTCGGCGGTAATTCGTAGCCTCCTGTAGTCTGCGTAATGACATCAACAACGTACTGCGTCGCTTCGTTAGAAGAATCGACGATCATGTCGCGCAATGCTCGAGTCAATTCCGGTGACTCCTGAATCTTTTTATCTTCCAACCATCGCTGAGCGGCCACCAGGTAAAAGAGTTTGACTACGCTCGCGGGATAGATCCTTTCGTTTCCGTGGTAACTTGCGGTTAACGGGTGTTGAGCATCACGGAGATCGATCAAGGTGATGGAAAGTTGTTTTTCTTCCAGCTTCTTATCTGCAAAACGTTCGAGTGTGGTTTTCGCGGCTCGATCCACAAGTTGCTGAAGCGGAGTAATCGCTCTCGAGTCTTGAGCGTTTAGAGTGATTGCAGCAGCTAGAAGCAAAACTGAACTAATGAGCAAGTATCTTATTGACATAGAGAATTTTTCAGCGCGCGGAGTTTTGATAGCTCAACTATGAAACAAGCGTATTACGCTTTCCCAATTCGTAGCAAGCACTAGTTAGCTTGATGACTTTGCTTGATGACTTTGCTTTAGTAACCCGCTACGAATCAAGAAGGAACTCTGGTCCTGGGACCGCACGCGTCCCCGCGTGCCCGCTCGACGATCATGATGTTTGGCGAGATCCGTGTTTGGCAGCGGGCACGCGGGGACGCGTCCGGTCACACGTGTTTCTTTTGATTTGCAACGGGTTACTAAAGGCGAGACTTCTTGATCCGAAAAGTACAGCTCAGCAAACATTTTGTTTCGTGCGCAGCATATTTTTTGTTATAAGCCTTTCGCGTGCAGAAACCAGCCCAGGACGGACTGATCCGCGGCATTCGCCGCTGGGATCTCGTTGCAATTACAATTAATGGAATTATTGGAGCCGGGATCTTCGGCTTACCCAAAACTGTCTTTGCCCTCATCGGCCCTTACAGTCTGATTGCTTTTGTCGTTTGCGCGTTAATCGTCGCGCTTATTGTTCTTTGTTTTGCAGAGGTCGGGAGCCGTTTTGAAACTACTGGCGGCCCGTACCTTTACGCACGCGAAGCTTTTGGCTCAACAATTGGTTTCGAAATTGGTTGGCTGATGTGGTTGGCGCGCCTCACTGCTTTTGCCGCTAACTGCAATTTGATGGTCAACTACCTTAGCTATTTTTGGCCTTCAGCAACGTCATCATTCTGGAGACCAACAATCATCACTTCAGTTGTTCTTGTTTTAGCTGCGATAAATATTCTGGGCGTAAGACAAGCAGCAACGCTCGGCAACGTCTTCACGATTGGCAAACTAATTCCAATCCTAATTTTTGTCTGCGCCGGTCTGTTTTTCCTGAATCCAAATTCATATGCATTTGGTACGCCGCCGCCCGTTGGAGCGTTCTCCCAGTCGGTCTTGTTGTTGATTTATGCATTCACTGGTTTTGAAATGGCTGCAGTGCCAGCGGGTGAGATCCGTAATCCGCAAAAGTATCTACCAAGAGCTCTTTTGATAGCACTTGGCGTTGTTGCGTCGCTTTATATTCTTATTCAGGTCGTATGCGTCGGAACGCTCCCAGAATTGGCACAATCAACTAAACCGTTAGCGGATGCGGGATCAAGATTCCTGGGAACAGCAGGAGGCGCAATCATTTCATTGGGCGCAATAATCTCGATAACCGGCAACTTAAATGTTCTTGTCCTCGCAGGGTCTCGCATCCCATACGCAATGGCGGAGCAGAAAGAATTGCCGGGCTTTGTCGGAAAGATTCACCAGCAATTCTCGACTCCTTACACTTCAATTCTCCTGACCTCAGCGGTGATGCTGGTCATGACGCTGCAAAGCTCATTTGTAGCAGCTTTAACCATCAGCGCGATCGCGCGTTTAGTTACTTACGGAGCGACTTCCATTGCTCTCCTACTTTTGCGTCGACGGGAAGGCGCACCTGCTGCCCAATTTCTCTTGCCAGGAGGGACTGTCATCGCAGGATTGTCGTTAATCTTAATCGTATGGTTGTTGGCAAACAGTACTGCGCGTGAAGCAATTACGGCGGCGATAGTGGCCGCCATCGGGTTGCTGATCTACTTGAGTTACCGTGTCTATTCGAGGCCTTCGTAAACTACTCGCCCATCTACAATCGTCAAAACGACCTTCGCGCTCTCGATATCCTTCGGATCAATCTTGAAAATATCACGAGATAAAATCACCATGTCAGCTAACTTTCCTACAGTGATACTTCCTTTCACGGTATCCTGAAATTCAGCGTAAGCGGATCCAACTGTATAGGCACGTACCGCTTCTTCCACTGAAATCTTCTGTTCGGGAATCCAACCTTTCGAATTCTTTCCGTCGAGTGTTCTTCTGGTCGCCGCAGCGTAAACCGTCAGGATCGGATTAAGCGGCGCAACTGTCCAGTCTGTACCGAATGCCAAAGTCGCGCCTGCATCAAGTAGCGAGCGAAAAGCATAGGTAGTTTTTGCGCGCTCTTTGCCAATTCTTTTTTCAGCCCACCGACCATCATCGATGGCGTGATAAGGTTGCATTGACGCGATCACTCTATCTCTCGCAAAGCGCGGGATATCTTTCGGTCTGAGGTGTTGTGCGTGTTCGATGCGAAAACGTCGATCACGGTCTCCATTCTCACGTTCGACTTGTTCAAAGATGCTGAGGATCAAGTCGTTCGCGCGATCACCGATCGCATGAATCATTATCTGGAGACCCGCTTTATCAGCTTGTCTGACGCGTTCCAGCATCGCCCCTTCGGGATACATTTCATCGCCAGCAATGCCACTGGTGCCGGGCTCATCTTTGTAGGGTTCGTAAAACAGCGCCGTTGTCGAACCAAGACTGCCGTCTGAGAATCCTTTAAGACCGCCAACGCGAAGCATTTCGCTTCCAAAGTGCGCTCGCACTCCAGTCCTTGCCAAACGCTCCCACGCTGGCAGCGGGGAGACGGCGTAGATTCGCGTCTTCAATTCACCGCGATCCAGAAGCGTCTGGTAAATACCCACATCAGTTCCAGCAGACACATCCTGCACACTGGTGACACCAAGGCGGGCAGCGTACTCTGTCGCTGCGCGAGCTGCCGCGAGTTTCTCTTCGAAGCTGCTGGGCGTAACTACCTTCCACACAAAACTCTGTGCTGCATCCTTCAGCACCCCTGTTGGTTCGCCAGTCTTAGGGTCACGAACAATTACCCCGCCCTGCGGATCAAGCGTTTGACGAGTCACACCTGCAAGACGTAATGCCAGGCTGTTTGCGAGCGCCATATGACCGTCAAGTCGGTTTACGAACACAGGTGTATCCGAGGTAAAACTGTCGATGAGTTCCTTTGTTGGTAACTTTGCATCGGGCCATCGTTCGTGGTCCCAATCACCTCCGGTTATCCAGCGGCCTTTTGGCAACTTCTCTGCAAATGAGCGAATCCTTTCGGCGAACTCTTTTGGCGAATTGGCGTCGCGTAGATCAACACTCGACAATTGGAAGCCGCCACTCATGAAGTGTGTATGCGCGTCGTTGAAGCCAGGCAGCAACAAACGTTTTTTCGCATCAATGACACGAGTGTTAGTCCCAGCAAGTTTTCGAATGTCCTTGGTTGTCCCGACGGCCATGATACGGTTTCCGTAAACGGCAATAGCTTCGGCCGTAGGTTGACTCTGATCCATCGTGTGGACCACAGCATTAATAATAATCAGATCGGGAGCAGTGGATGGTTTATCTGCGCTTACTGAGGTGGTCATGGCAATCAGGCTAAGAACAATTAAGAGGGATAGAAGTTTCATGTTTTTTGTAAAGGAATTAGAAGTCGACGCCAAAGATCTTAACCACCAAGACACGAACACACAAAGACACGAACTGTAAATAACAATCTGATTTTGTGTCTTAGAGTCTTCGTGACTTTGTGGTAACTTTTTCTGTCACGACTTTTCTTAACTAACCATCTCACAAGAGTTCTGAACTATAGCCTAAGACACCTGCTGCGGTACAATCTGAAGCACTTCCGAGTGGATACCCTAATCAAAAATCTCAGCGCGATTGTGGGAGCGGAGAATGTTCTCTCAAAACCCGATGAACTTCTCGTCTACGAGTGTGACGGCTTACCACACCATAAATATCGACCACGGGCGGTAGTATTCCCTTCTTCAACTGAGCAAGTGTCATCAGTGATGAAGGAACTAGCTACCGCGAAAGTTCCCTTTACACCTCGTGGAGCAGGTACTGGCTTATCGGGAGGCGCCCTCGCTCTCAATCAAGGCGTTGTTATTGAGATGGCCCGGATGCGGAAAATCCTCTCGATCGATAAAGCCAATCTTATTGCTGTGGTTCAACCGGGAGTTGTGAATCTACAGGTTTCAAAGGCCGTAGCTCCATTCGGTCTATATTACGTTCCGGATCCATCAAGCCAACCAACATGTACTATTGGAGGCAATATCGCTGAGAGCGCGGGCGGTATTCATTGTTTGAAGTATGGAACCACGACCGATCACATTCTCGGGTGTCGGGTTGTGCTGGCGGGCGGCGACGTCGTCGATCTTGGCGGTGCCGGACTGCAAGCGTCCGGCTACGATCTACTTGGTACTTTCATTGGTTCAGAAGGAACTTTTGGTATTGCTACCGAAGCAACACTCAAACTCTCGCAAAGCCCGCCTGCTGTTCGGACACTACTTGCTGAATTTGGTGAGGTAAATGATGCCAGTCACGCAGTATCAGCAATTATTGCGGCTGGAGTCATGCCTGCTGCGCTCGAAATGATGGACCACGAAATAATTCGCGCTGTTGAAGCAAGTGTCTTTGCAGCGGGTCTGCCAGCTGACGCAGGTGCGGCATTACTAATTGAACTTGACGGAATTGAAGCAGGCATCGACGACGAAGCTGCTCGTGTAACAGACATCTGCATGGAGTTTGGTGCGCGTTCATGTCGCGCCGCCCGCGATGAGGCGGAACGAAAGAAACTTTGGGCCGCACGAAAAGGTGCCTTTGGCGCAATCGGACGGATCTCACCAGATTCGATGATCCAGGATGCTGTTGTGCCTCGATCACGTTTGCCGGAGGTGCTTTCTGCTGCATACGAGATTGCCAACCGTTATGAGTTGCGAGTGGCAAACGTCTTTCACGCGGGCGACGGCAACTTACATCCGTTGATCTGTTTCGATTCGCGCTTTCCGGACCAAGTCACTCGGGTGAAAGAGGCGGGGCGCGAACTGATGGAAGTTTGTGTTGCAGCCGGTGGAACAATCACTGGTGAACATGGCGTTGGGTTGGATAAACGAGAACTTCTGCCACTGGTATTTTCGGATCATGATATGGATGCGATGTTGCAAGTCCGTGCGGCTTTCGATCCTTATGGCATTTGTAATCCCGGGAAGATTGTGCCAATGCTGCGTGGCTGCGGCGAAGGCCGCGCTATTACGCAGACTTTAACGGAGTCGGCAAACAACTCGGCGCCGATTACCTCCAATGGCAGTGAAAAACAGATCAGGACTTGTTCTACTGTAATGCCGTCGCTGCTTTCGGATGAGGCCACAGAACAACTCGAGGCGATCGTAGGAACGGGAAATGTCGTTCGGCTGGAAGAATCTGTAGAAGTCAGACCAGTCAGCACTAATGAGACCGCGGAGATTGTTAAACTTGCCACTATCAACGGATGGAAAGTTGTGCCTGCCGGAAATATGAAATGGCAGAACGTGGATCCGTGGGCACATTTAGTAGTCAGCACCACTCGTATGAATCAAATCATCGAGCACGAACCTGCTGATCTTATTGCAGTAGCCCAGGCAGGCGTGCGTTTGAGAGATTTCAACGAACACCTGTCACAAAATGGGCAATGGTTGCCTTTAGATCCTCCTGACGATGGCGGATCAACTTTAGGTGGCGTAGTAGCAACAGGCATCGGAGGATGTCAACAACATGCTTACGGCCGACCTCGCGGGTCAGTTATCGGGATGAAAGTTGTTCTTGGAGATGGCAGTGTTATCAAAGCAGGCGGAAGGGTCGTAAAGAATGTAGCCGGCTATGACCTTTGTAAACTATTCACCGGGAGTTTTGGTACGCTGGGAATTATCACCGAAATAAATTTCAAGCTCCGTCCCAAACCCGAACAAGAAAAAACCATCGTCGTCTTTGGTAAGCCACAGAGACTAATTGAACTGGGCCAGGAAATTCAAAGTGAGCGTCTGTTTCCAGTGGCAGTTGAGTTGATATCATCGCCACTGGCAAAACAGCTTGATATTGAGATTCAACCTGAAGAGTGTGTATTACTGGTTCGATTTGCGGGTAACACAAAAGGAGTCGATTGGCAGATTCACCAGGCAAATCAGACACTTTCGACCGCAGGATTAGATGGTCAAACTCTAAGTGATGATCAGATACTGTGGAAGAAGTTGGCCGCTGCCCCGCTGCGCAACTCAAACTATTTCTCGATTTCTGTGAGTGTCTTGCCTGTGAAAACCCGGAGGTTAGTAGATGACCTTTTTAGTAGTGGGGAAGTTTCTCAAACGTCGATCTGGCAACTGGGAATCTGTGATGGACGATTTCTGTTGTTTACCGGGGCGGGTCATTCTCAAGCGTTGAGCAAAGTGATACAAGCAGTCGGAGGAAAGTTGATCACAAATTATGTTGATTACGGCAGTCTAAATACGCCGCTTCAGCGTTTGCACGCCCGAATTAAACAGCAACTGGATCCGAATCATCGATTTTGGGTTGAGAGGACATAGAAATGAGGTGTAGTCAAAAGGCTTTCCAACTTGGACTGGTCTTCCTGGTTGTCGCGTCTTTATTAAATATCAGAGTAGCGGGCGCAGCACGTGAACCAGTCCGAGCCCGCCACGGTATCGTTGCCTCAACGAACATAGTAGCTTCGCAAGTTGGCGTAAATATCATGAAGCGTGGAGGCAATGCGGTTGACGCTGCGATTGCGGTGGCATTTGCACTTGCAGTTACTCACCCCGCTGCCGGCAACCTATCAGGTGGCGGCTTCATGATGATTCGTTTGAAGAATGGAAAGACAACGGCGATTGATTATCGCGAGATGGCGCCCGCCGCAGCGCACCGCAACGTCTATCTCGACAAAGATGGAAACCTTATTAAAGGTGAAGGCGGTTCATTAGAAGGCTATCGCGCCGCTGGAGTCCCCGGTACGGTTCGTGGGATGGAATTGGCATTAAAGCGTTATGGTTCAGGAAAGTTTACCTGGTCTCAATTGGTTGAACCTGCGCGACGTCTCGCTGTTAATGGCTTTGCAGTAACTTACTCATTGGAAAAATCTCTTTACGGTAGCCGCGAGTACCTGTCGAAATATCCGGAAACGAAACGAATCTACTTACGAGGCGGCAACTTCTACAAAGAAGGCGAAATCTTCCGCCAGCCGGAGTTAGCAGCAACCTTTAGTCGCCTGCAAAGGTTCGGACCAAATGAGTTCTATGAAGGTCAAACCGCCCGTCTGATTGTCGATGATATGAAACGACACAACGGGTTAATGACGCTCGAAGATCTGCGAGGATACGTCGCGAAGGAGCGAGTTCCTTTGCGTGGCAATTATCGCGGGCATGAAATCATCTCAATGCCACCACCATCTTCTGGCGGTGCCGTTCTAATCGAGATGCTAAACATACTCGAGGGCTATGATTTCGACAAAATCGATGCGAACTCCTCTGAGCGTTATCACCTGATGGCTGAAACAATGCGACGCGCCTTTGCAGATCGCGCGGAGTACATGGGCGATAGTGATTTCGTCAAAGTTCCAGTCGGGGGGCTCATAGATAAGTCGTATGCAGACAAGCTTCGTTCCTCGATCAATACCGATCGAGCATCAACTAGCGCCGAAGTTCGGGCCGGGAAACCTGCCGGCTATGAATCCGATGAAACAACGCACTTCACCGTGGTTGACGCTGAAGGAAACGCGGTTGCCAATACTTACACGCTGAACAACTCGTACGGTTCAGCAGCTGTCGCAAAAGGCACGGGCATGTTGCTCAACGATGAGATGGATGATTTCGCGGCAAAGCCTGGAACGCCAAACATGTATGGGTTGATTCAAGGCGAGCGCAATGCAGTGGCACCGCGCAAAAGGCCGCTCTCAGCAATGACACCAACGATCGTCTTGAACAAGGATGGTAGTTTTTGGTTTACGGTGGGTAGTCCCGGTGGACCAACGATCATCAATACCGTGCTCTGCGTTATAACCAACGTTATCGATTTCGACATGAACATACAGCAGGCCATTGACGCACCACGAATGCATCATCAGTGGTTGCCGGATGAAGTTGTTGGCGAGCCTTTAGGTTTTTCATCTGACACACAACGTGCCCTGGCATCAAGGGGACATACCCTCGCGAAACAAAAAGTGCTCGGCGACGCTGAAGGCATCATGATTGAAGCGAAAACTGGTATTCGATTAGGAGCAACCGATCCGAGAAGAAGTGACGGGGCTGCCGTCGGCTATTAGTTCTTCTCTGTGCCTCGGTGTCTCTGTGCGCTCTGTGTTAAAAGAAGCCTAAAAATCGAGTGGGACTTTGAATACACAGAGGGCACAGAGGCACGGAGAGGCTGTCCGACAAAACATTGGCTTTCACTCAACTTCAAAACACACTCTCCCGCGAAGAACAAAAACTTCTGGCCTGCATTCATTGCGGACTGTGTCTCGAATCGTGTCCAACATATGTCGTCACTGGCGATGAGAATGATGGACCACGTGGACGCCTTTACCTGATGCGCGCCGTCGCTGAGGGTCGCCTTGCTAACACTTCTGAATCTTTTGGCACACATATCGATCGTTGTCTTGGTTGTCGGGCCTGTGAACAAGTTTGTCCCGCAGGAGTTGAGTACGGCCAGTTGCTTGAAGCTAGCCGTTATGAACTACTCCAGGTCCAGCCACAGCAAACGCTGCTACACAAAACGCTACGGTTGGCACTGAAGCATCTCTGGAGTTCACCGTCACGTCTACGTCTGTTCTTTTCCGGTTCGCGAATTTTCAGAGATCTGGGATTAGCGAGGCTTTTGTTCAATTTGAAACTCGGTAAGTTGATTTCGCCACGTGCTCACTTTGCGCTGGCATTGCTTGAAAGCTCTCGACGTCAACTAAGAACCGTTTCAAAGGAAACAAAGTCGGTGAAGGTGCAAACCGATCAAGCTGGCGAGTCCGTATTGTTGTTCAAGGGATGCGTCGGTGAAGGGTTGTTCAATCGAGTGAATGAGGCGACCGAACGCGTTCTTAAAGTAAATGGATTTGCTTTCGACACCCCGGAGTCGCAGGTTTGTTGCGGTGCCCTGCATGCGCACGCGGGAGACTTGGAAGGAGCGCGTAAACTTGCTCGTCAGAACTTGAATGCGTTTTCGTCTTCCAATAGTCCGGTTATTACGAATGCGGGTGGTTGTGGCGCAATGCTTTTAACGTATGGTCACCTTTTGGGTGAAGACGAAGCTTATGAATTCAGCTCCCGCGTGCGCGATGTGAGTCAGCAACTGGCGACTCGTAAGTTAAAAGAAGGTATTTCCATTGACGAAGGCACTGTGACCTACGATACTTCTTGCCATCTGCTCTACGGTCAAAAGGCCGGCGACGCCTCAATGAAAATGCTTGATGCGATTCCTGATTTGAAGTTTGCAAATCTTGAAGGCACCGAAAGATGTTGTGGCGCAGCTGGAATCTACAACCTGCTTGAGCCAGAGATGTCAGGACGAGTGCTTGAGCAAAAGCTAACCAACATTAAAGCGACGCACGCTTCCTTTTTAGCTACGGGTAATCCAGGTTGCCAGATGCATATCGGAGCGGGCGCCAGGATGGACGGAATGGATTTAAGGGTCTGTCATCCAATTGAACTTCTAGATGAATCGTATCGGAAAGCCGGCTTCTATTCTGAGTAGTCTGCGTCGACG
>JBKPQV010000669.1:0-3582 GCA_046734235.1 Acidobacteriota bacterium | reverse complement strand
ATCCACAGATTACGCCGATTCCGCCGATTGCGACCAACTGTCAAAATCTCTAGTTGGGAATTGCGTTAATGTTGAAATGGAAATCCATTAGCCTGTATCTGATCTTCGCATTAGTTAGTGTTGACTCCATTCCGGCTCAACAAAACAATAAGCCCATCCCCATGTCTAACATGACTGGCAGAGAAACAAATCAACAACTTGCCGAAGAAATGGAAATGACGTTGCAGCGCGACGTACTTGGCGTTTGGTTTCCGCGCTCTGTGGATTACAAGTCAGGTGGCTTTTATTCCAACTTCACTCGCGACTGGAAGCCTACGACTAGCGAAGGCAAATTCTCTGTTTTTCAAGGCCGGATGGTTTGGGTTGCTGCGCAGGTGATGAAGCGTAGACCCGTGATGGCTGCCGCTTACCGGCCTATCGTCGAACACGGTCTGAAATATCTAAATGAAGTTTTGTGGGACGAAAAGTTTGGTGGGTTCTATTGGGGCTTAGATGAAAACAACAGAATCTCTCCCCGGTACACCGACGGCAAGCATCTGTATGGAATAAGTTTCGGGCTTTACGGGGCAACTGCCGCTTATGCGGCCACCAAAGATCAACGGGCACTAACGCTGGCGCAAAAGACATTTCGTTGGATTGATGAACACGCGCATGACGATCGCAATGGTGGCTATTTCGAATGGTTAACGCGTGAAGGTCGGGTTGTTCAATCAAAGGGCGGAGCGACGCTCGAAGGAATTCCGGTAGCCGGTTTTCCTATAGGCTACAAGTCGATGAACACTCATATCCATCTGCTCGAATCGTTCACTCAGCTTTATGAGGTATGGCACGACGACACTTTGCGAAAACGTTTAAGCGAGTTACTCGAAATCATTCGCGACAAGGTTTGCATTGAGCCTGGAGTCATGAATCTCTACTTCACGACCGACTGGCGCGCGATCCCCGATCACGACTCATACGGACACGACGTAGAAACAGCCTTCCTCATTCTTGAAGCAGATACAGTCTTGAATCAATCGCCTTCTGCCAAGACAGAACGAATGGCGAAATTATTAGTCGACCATGCGTTAGCTTATGGCTGGGATGCGGCCGACGGAGGTTTCTATCGCGATGGCACGACTTTTGGAGTTGCTGAAGACAAACGCAAAGAGTGGTGGGTCCAGTTTGAAGGACTAAACGCATTGCTGCTGATGCATCAGAAATACGGCGAAACTCAAGCTGTGTATTTCACAGCTTTTCGGAAGCAATGGGACTTCATCAAGAACCATCAGGTTGATAAAGAGTCAGGCGGAATCTTCGACACTGTTGAAAGCGACGGAAGAGTAAACGACTACACCAAGTCGAGAATCTGGAAAGAGTGCTATCACGAGACGCGTGCGTTATTAAACACGATCGATCGATTGCACAAGTTGTCCGACGAACTTTAGTTTGTCGGTTTTTGAATTGCCGATCCCTGATTGGATAAGGCTGGTTACTGAATAGAGATTCGGATCGCTAAGACTCGACAAACTAAAGTTCGTCGGACATTCTCACTGAACACGATCAAAACAAAAATCCCGCCGGCTTTGCAGCCAGCGGGATTCGCAATCTTTTGTCGATTCAGTTTTAGCGAGCTTTGCTTATTAGCTCAACCGTCCCAAAGTCCTGGGCCACATCCACGTTAGCCGGTCGCTGTCTTTTCAACTCACGGCCTACACCATCCTGCAACCAAATCTGAGACAAGAAATACTGATCGCCGTAACGTCGAAAAGTTAGCTTAGTCTGCTGCTCATTTCGGCTGGCAGCAATAGTTCGCTGCGGAAGCGCCACAATGCTTTGATTTCCGTTCTTATTGCGTACGCGAACAATCTGGGATTCCGCGGTGAATGTGTAGTCACCAGCTGGCAATACTTTATCGCCCACATTGAACTGGAACGGGACCGTAAAGGTCTGTTTCTTGACGATTGTTTGTGCATTCGCCGAGACGGCAGCGAAAGCCATAACTACGGCCAAAATCGCTGTAATTCTCAATACCGCTGCTTTCATTTCATCCTCCAATGCTATCTAACACGGTTACTGCTTCGACCCTTCAGTTAATAACGCGCAAACGGATCGAAAATAGGGCCAATCGAAGATCGAATCTCCTTGGAGTGCGGTGGCCTGGCACCGCCTTGTTACAGCGATACTCGTAAAGGGGCTGGTTTGGTGAGTTGCCCAGTGACAGAGCGGTGCCAGGCCACCTCACGCCAAGGGGGTCACGGGACGCGTTCGTAAACGCGCACATAATCGACCAGCATCGTTTGAGGAAATGTTGTAGTTGCGTCAGGATTGCCGGGCCAGTTTCCGCCAACCGCAACGTTTAGCAGAATGAAATGGGGATGATCGTAAACCCACTTCGTGCCGGCAGGAAGATCTCGTGGCGTTATTGTTTTGTAGTGCGCATCGTCACAATAGAAACGAATGGCGTCTGGTTCCCATTCAACGGTGAAGACATGGAAGTCGTCGGCAAATTTTTTCTCCTTCAGTGAGTAAGAAGAAGTAATTCCCTTCGCTCCAGAGTAACCT
This sequence comes from Acidobacteriota bacterium, assembly GCA_046734235.1. GTDB lineage: Bacteria > Acidobacteriota > Blastocatellia > Pyrinomonadales > Pyrinomonadaceae > PSRF01. Next base: position 1,038 of record JBKPQV010000669.1, on the reverse strand, counting down.
GGACCATGAACCGTTCCATGGATCATTGATGGCTCTTTGCCAATGTTCTCCATGATGTCGATTTCGCCACACCTGGGCCAACCAACTTTGTCGATGTCGTTTCCCAACATCCAGAAGGCAGGCCAGATTCCTTGTCCTTGCGGAACTTTGATCCGGGCTTCAATACGTCCGTAAGTAGTGGTGAAGGTTTTCTTCGTGATGAGTCGTGCCGATGTGTAATCGCGAGTAACGCTATTAGATCCCGTGAATTGTTCCTTCAACACCTTAATGTTCAGGAAACCCTCGGATTGAAAAGAATTGATAGGGCGATCGGTATAGTACTGAAGTTCGTTGTTTCCCCAGCCGGAGCCTCCAATGTCTGCGGACCATTTTTTTGGGTCAATCGGTGATCCATTAGTAGCATTGAATTCGTCTTGCCACACCAGTTTCCATTGCTGAGTGATGTTGGAGCTCGACGGAAACGCGTGAGACAGAAGAGTTAAACTGAAGATTGAAAGGAATAGTGCAACACGTTTCATACGTTATCCCTGTTCTGTTTATATTGAAGGTAGCTAGGGGAGCTTAACCAACAGGGATCTCAAATCGCAAATCCTAGATCTCACAGCTCTCAAGCCAGTGCGTGAATACCACCGACCGCAGTCGGTGGATTGTTCATACCTAACCTACTTGAACCTTGCGCTTAGACTGCGGAATACCACCAACCGCAGTTGGTGGATTGTTCATAACTGCATGCCAAGGAGCGTTTTATTTTCAAGAGGACCATAAGATGTGGCTGCGATAATTATTTTCGAAATTAACTAATTAACCCCTTCTTCATTACTAGGTTAGGTCTGAACGATCCACCAACTGCGGTTGGTGGTATTCCGCAGCCTAAGCTTCAAGGTTAAAGTAGGTTAGTTATGAACGATCCACCAACTGCGGCTGGTGGTATTCGCGGGCTCCTGAAATCGCTTCTAGGTTAGGTATGAACGATCCACCAACTGCGGTTGGTGGTATTCCGCAGTCTACGTGCCTAGGTTCAAGTAGGTTGGGTATGAA
>JBKPQV010000668.1:0-25424 GCA_046734235.1 Acidobacteriota bacterium | reverse complement strand
CTAATGAAAGGCGACGTTTGTTCTGGCACGAAAGAGTCTGTCAGAAGGCAGCGGATTGTCACTGTTCAAATCTGGCAATCGCTCGGTGATTATGACTTGATTCCATCACTCGGTGTCGTCAAAGCTCCGGCCTTAATTATTCACGGTACGGCAGATGTAATTCCGCTCAAGTCATCCGAAGCATGGGCACGTGCGATGCCCAACGCACGATTGTTCCTTATCGAAAAAGCCGGACATATGCCCCAATTTGAACAGCCGGAGATATTTTTCAAAGCGGTCGAAACTTTTTTGAAGGGCGAATTTCCGGCTGACGCAAAGAAGATTCCAGCTCCTGGAGTACCGAGTTGAACGTGCGGAGCCAAAATACTCACCACTTCGAGCGAGTCCCTACTTTTGAGGCAAGGCGGGTACAAGATGGATTCAAGGCCGCTATATATATACCAATCAACGTTGGCAGCGCTGCTTGCGGAAGAAACTGCCGCGCTCGACGCAACTGCTTCGGCTTGGTGGGCCGAGTTTGCGCTAAAGCCGTTCATAGCAATTCATGGAGAATCTGTCCACTTTGTTGTTGCTCAACAAGATCGGCACATCATATTTTTTGCCGACGACGAAGATGAGTTTGGTACGGGGATCCTTACGGAAGCGGGCGAGATCGGTTCTTATGGTTTAGTCGGTGATCTAACCGATGCGATTCACAATTGCCAGGAGCGACACAGAACCGAAGTTGCATAGCTGGTGAGAATAATTCTTCGAGTCACTTCTTTTCTGTGTCTCTGTGTTCTCTGCGTCTCTGTGTTAAAAATGTCTCGCGCACCTAAACCCTTTTAAACACAGAGACGCAGAGAACGCAGAGACACAGAGAAGAAGCCGCAAGAGTTAGAAGTGATTCCCAACTGTCTATGACAGTCACAAAGTTAATCGACCAATTCGTGATGAAAGTCGATCCGTCAAAAGGCATCTTTAGAAGGATTGACAATGCGCCATGGATTGATGCCTTGGAGTCGTTATTACCGCGCAAACTACCGTCCTCGTTCCGAAACCTGGTAACGAGATATGCCTTTGAATCATTCGACATTCATGCTTTAACTCTCTTTGGAAATAGTGGGCTAAACCGGGAAACTGATCTAACCGAATTGATCTTCCGGGATCGTGTGATGGCGCAAGCGTTGTTAAAAAACGGCTACATTCAATTTGCTAGACCCGAGACGGGTAGCTATGACCCAATCTGCTTTGATGCGCGGAAACCTGTAGCGAATCGAGAATTTGGGATTGTGCGATTAGACCACGAAGAGATCCTTCGCCATGACCGAATCAAGGTTGTTGAGAAGGTAGCGGAATCGTTTTTCAAATTTGCTGCTGACATCGCATGTTGCGCATAACAGTGACGGTCTCCTACTTCATAATCTCTGTTGCTTTGTTCTGTTCTGTTCCAGTTCCCCAAGATATTACCGTTCCACGAAATCCTTCTGAAGCATATGAGCGAGCAACAGAACCACTCCGTGACTGGAGTAAGTCAAACAATCAAACGCTCGAGACAAATATCGCGGCTAATAAAGAGCAAGAGCGCCGGGCCAGGGAGTATCTAAAGCTCTTCAGGATTGGGGATTGGAATGCTAAGCAGTTGTTTGACCTGGGCCAACTTTATTTCGTTGCACTTATGCCAGCGGAGACTGAGAGAGCTTTCGCGGCATACCTTCGTGATCCCGCAGCAACGGAAGTAACGCGGGCACGAACAGATCTTCTCTGGGCTCTCGCTAGTCAGAGAAAATGGGATGAAGCAATACCAATTGCCGAGCAGTTGTTGAATGACTCAAGTTACGATTGGAATATCAACAACTACCTTCAGTTCGTAATTGAGGGATTGCGTACGGAAAACATATCCAGGGCGATCACTCTCTCGGAGAAAAGACTTCCAAGATTACTTCAGTTCGCAGAGTCGCAAGCAAACAGTCCAGGCTTAGTTATAACAATCCTGGATAAGGCGCTGGAACTTGGAAGCTTGTACCGTGAAGCTGGAAAAGGCGATAGCGCTAAAGTATTCAGTTCAACCTTTCTCAGCAGATTTCAAAAGAGTCCGCTGGCTTCGAACGGCAAGATAAAACACGGCGTGGAGGCTGCTTTACTGCGGCTCAATTTGACTGGTTCTCAAGCACCGGCGATCGAAGGAAGCGAGTTCATAGACCTACCCATGTTCAAGCTGGCGGATCTCAAGGGCAAAGTTATATTGCTGGATTTCCTGGCCCATTGGTGTGGTCCCTGTATCGTGAATTTTCCGGCTTTGGATGCTTTACAGAAGAAGTATGAATCGAAGGGATTAGTGATCATCGGGATAACGCAGTATTACGGGTTCTTTGGTGACCATGAGAAAACGAGTGAGCCGGAAGAGTTAGCTGCGCTGAAGGCACTCAAGACAGAGCGCCGGGCGAAATTAGGATTCGTTGTTGGTCCGCAATCGAATTTCATGGCTTACGGAATTTCCGGCCTCCCTGCGTACGTTCTTATCGATCGAACGGGCAAAGTGCGAGTTATCAAGACAAGCGAAGCCGTTGGAGAAGGCCTTGAAAGGATAATTCAATCTTTAATTGCTGAACCCTGAACTTTGCCAAGCGATATCTGAAGCTGCGATACAGCAAAACATTTGGAACAAAATGGGACTCGACGCTACTGTTTATTGCAATTGTTTCGAAAGAGGCTTACTCAAGGAGCCGCCGCCGTGTTCTACCGTCTTCGTAGCGGATAACGGCAGCCTTGATTGCGGCAACGAGGATTTGAACACAGTGCTACCATTCGATGAGTGGTGCAATGATCGTGCGTGTGATCATCCAAGCACCATCTTGCTTCATCGTCGCCTAGGCAATACTGCACAAGTCGGTCTATTACGAAGGGAGTTGCAAAGTGCTGAGGCGACATTTCCAATTTTGCTAACTAAGGTCCTTTATAGTGGCACCCATGCGGGCGACTATCTTACGCTTGAAGACATTGCCAGTCTGGAAGTTGAGTTGGATCAGCTTGGTTCGTTTGTTTGTTCGGTGCAACCTAACCAGGAGTACATAGACCGGTTTCGCCAACAAATGATCGAGTTGGTTGACACAGCTTGGCGCGTAACCAAACCTATTTCGTTTTAATCTTCCCGCAAGACAGATTAGTTTCCGAGTTGGCAGCATGGTTGGAGTTTGTATCTGTGAGCATCATGGTCGTGCCGGGCTGGCCGATGTTTGCATTCATATTCATGAAGCAGTTTCTACGGGCTCGCGAATGTCCGACGTCTTTTCAGCTAGCTTCAGAATGGGAAACTTTAATAATCGAGAAGGTGCTGAAATAGTTTTCACGCTTAACTACTGTCGTAAGTGCGCGACCACGCATGGCCTGCCAACACATAATTGCGAGTTTCCGGAAGCAAATTGGGAAGGCTTGGAAAATAAAAGTCAGTTCACCGGAGTCTGTGGTGAATGCTTGAAAGATCTCATCAGTGATTGACTGCTTTAGTAATTATCCCACCCTCAAACGCTCAAAGGCCTGTTTAGACACCTCATGGACACGAGATCTCGGGAGCCGGTTTAAGTGGGAGCGTAAAGGTGACAGTTCTGCTATTACTAAACATCGGACACGCAATTTTGTCAGATGTTGTCCACGTTATTGTTCCGGAACCATCTGAGTTGTTGCTGATATTGTAATTTCCGCCACCAGTATGAACACATCCGCCGAGTCCGCCACCGGACACACTTGTTGAGCCGCTCGCCGCATTATCCGGAGTAAATGTCGTCTTCGCCTTACCACCAGGAAACGTAGCATCAATAGCGAACGGCTTGTTCAAACTACAGATCTCTCCTGTGAATGAAACTCCGTTGCTCACTCCATCAACGCGATAACTCTGCCCACCTGTGCTAGCCGTGAGATCGAGTGTGGCCCGGCCACGGCGCGAACTCGCGTTGAGCTTAATAGTCGCGTTCTTGTTTCGTTCGCCAGGAGCGACATAGGTAAGCGTTCCGGCTGTTCGTGGAATTATTTTCGGATCAATGGAGGCTTCGCCTGAAAGTGTCGCCTCAAGTTTCGAAGGCACGTCGGCACCCCCAAACTTGTGTATTACTTTTACCGGGATCTGCGTTGTCGAACTTGTTTCGACGTTGCCGGGCGAAGTCGCGACGATCTGCACACAGCCGCCGTTCTGCCATTTATGCTCTGCAATTTTAAGGACCGTCAGGGCCATGGCAAAAGCCGAGTCCTGGCCGCTCCTTGCAGAGGCCTCTGCTTGTTGCACATCTTCTCCGGCATTCTGCGAATGGCGAATGAGACGCCAATTCGAGTCCCTTAAATTTTCTAAGTCACGCTCGTACTGCACGGTCATTCCCGTTTCCACATAAGTCTCGCGTCCCTTAGTTACTTCGCGGGTGCCCTGAGTCAGGTCGATAGTGGTGGTCGCAATGTCGGCGTTATCGTCGACAGTCGTGCGGATGAAAGCGGTAAGCTCTTGGGTGTAGCCGACACCTCCCCCAACACCGCCAAGACGAAGTCTGACGGTGAGCGGCACCTGGCCTTCGGCATTAGGACAGTCGAGCCCTTCCACTTTTCCCGTCATCTCCGCCATGACTTTGACCCCGTCTTTTTCCGCTTCGGTTTTAAGTTCGAGACCGAAGGTCGACGAGCCATCGTCATTAAATGAAAGTTCCACACCCATCGTTGAAGTCGCGCCATCCTTAGTCTCGGTTTTACGTTCTTTGACGCTACCTGTCGTCGAGGCGCTCTTATGATTTTCAGAGAAGATTTGTTTAAGGCCCGTTATGAGGCCTCCAATCAGAGCAGCAGCGTGTGTTCGATCCGCTGCATTCGCGACACCTCCTTGAAACATCAGCAAGGCTGGACCAGTCGATCTAACGGGTTCCTCATAGCTGGCAGGCTTCAGCAGCCCTTTCAATTCTTTCGGAAACGGTGGCGCTGGCTTGTCTGTATTTTTCTCATTCTGATCGGGCTCATCGAAGATCGTCTTCTTCATCGCGGACCGTTCGACGGCTTCAACATGGGACGCAAAGACCGCCAAGCTCGGGTCGAGGTCTGCAAGTCGACGTACAACTTCTGCGCCCGGTGATACTAACGGCGCGTTGGCATCGAACATGACTATCTGATCAGGTTTGCCGGACAAATGACTGTCTTTTGAAAATTTGCTCTTGAGGAATGTGCATGACGACGACGATGCGAGAAACCCTATGAGCAGGACATAGGCGACTTTTGAGTTTTTCATGAATTGGTTTTTTAAGTTGACTCTATTCAGGTGGTTGAATCGGATACTTCTGTTGTCCATAAAGCCACGCATTTGAGAAGGTATTGTTGCCGGTAAAAGGCCCGTCTCTTTCAGTGGGCTTACTGGCTTGCAATACAAGCTGCCATTCCTGGATACCCGAAAAGTAATGCTTCGTAAACTGGTAGGTGACCTTCTCCAGCGTTTTGTTTTGACTGGATATCAAACGACCCCACTTATCGGTGTTGTCTCGTTTACTCCATGCTTGGATGACACTTTTTTGCGGACTGATTGTGAGGCTGTTACCACTTAGCTGGTATGTTCCGGTTTCTCTCCCGAAAGTAAGTTTGTCTGATGAGTAGGAGAACGTTTTGAGCAGAAACTCGTAAGTGCCGTTCGGAAAAAAAGTATACTGCTTTTTGACGTATCCGCTGAGTCCGTGAGTAACCTCAAAGTTACTCTGGCCACTCGCGCTTGCCCCCCACGAGCCGACAATTTCCGTGGCGGGTGTTCCGCCTCCACTGGGTTGAGCCGCGGTTTGTTGAGCCGCGTTCGATTCGGGAGTTTTTAAGTTAATGGATTCAAGGAAAGCAGTGATTGCGGTTTCATATTTTTGTGTGTTGGTAAGGATGAGAACATTTACCATCTTACCGTAACCGCTAATGTTCAGGAGTACGGCAATTCCCTTTTCACCATTCTTCTCAAACGGGGCAAAACCGGAGAGCGCTTGCCAGCCTCCTTTATTTTCATCCGGTAACATTTGCGGAGCGGTTGACACTGTGACAGCCTCTTTAACGATCGTCTGCCACGACGCTTCGAAACTTTTCTTGGGACTATCAAGACTGGGAATAGACTTGATCATAGTGATCAAACAAAAAGTCGAGTCCGTCCGATCTTCTGTTGCAATTTGCAACGAATTTTGATCGGCCTGTTTTTGCCACCCGCCTGGCAATCTGTAGGTTGCGATATCGAAAGTTTCAAGCGATTGAGCCAACAAAACACCCGCTGAAACCAGAAAACAGAAAATCGCAAAAGGTATTCGTTTCATACACTTTGAGCCCTATCTGTTGATTCTTCAGGTAAAGCATTCAGCGTTTACACTGAAACGCACGTAGCCGCTTCCCAAGCATTTAGCAGCCTCCGAGACGATCACGATCGAATCTGAAATGTTGAACCTATTCCGTATTGATGAATCTGAAATTGGAATGGGTGAAGGCTGGTTCAGAAGTTTACCTTAAGTGGCGCAATTCTCAGTGAAATATTTTGGCCTGACATTGAACCCAACAATCCATTTCAGATAACCAAACAAAATTTCTTCCCTGCGTCTCGGCGTTCTCTGCGCCTCTGCGTTGAAACGTGCTTGGGGCGACCTTTAAACGCGGAGACGCAGAGAACGCCGGGACTTAGAGAGTTCCTAACAAGGCACAAACACACTAAGACACAAAACGCAAATTGTTGAGTAGATACGCGTCTTCGTGTCATCGTGACTTTGTGGTTAGTTCTTAATTTCGAGTTTCAAACGATCTCTACCATCGCTGATATCTTCCACTCTTGACTCAACTCACAGCTCGTTGCCTGTAAACAAACGCCAGCAACTCCGCAACTGCTCTAAATAGTTCGGCTGGAATAATCGAACCAATATCGACGCTCTTATAAAGTGAACGAGCAAGAGGTGGGTTTTCGACAATCGCAACCTCGTGCGCCTTTGCAATTTGGCGAATGCGCTTGGCCAATAGATCGGCACCCTTCGCTACTACAATCGGCGCAGCGTCTTTTTCGCGATCGTATCTCAAAGCTACTGCAAAGTGCGTCGGATTTGTCACTACTACATCAGCTTTAGGAACCTCAGCTGCGATTCGCCTTTGAGCAATTGCACGCGCGGCGCGACGCCGCGCACTTCATCAGCGGGTCACCTTCTTGTCGGCGATACTCGTCCTTTAACTCCTGGCGACTCATCCGCAATGACTTTTCATGCTTATACCAACCGTAGAGGTAGTCGAGTGCAGCTACGACAAAAAGAACAGCACCCGCACGAAGACCTAATGCATAGACTGTGGTTCCCAAAGTTGTAAAAGTGGCAACCGGCGGAGCACCAACTAGTTTAGGCGCGTCCGCAATCGCCTGGCCCAGGGTTCCCCAACAGACCAGTGCCAGTCCACCCAACTTCAAGAAACTCTTAAGCAACTCGATTGGACCAGTCGAACCCAATATGCGCTTAAGGTTTGCGGCTGGACTGAACTTTTCAGTTCGGGGCGCCAGCGCTTTGACTGAAAAAGTCAGGCCACCTTGAGCAAAGTTGGCAGCCAGGCCGGCGGTCAAGGCAGCGCAGATAATCGGAAGGGTCAATAAGGCAAGGTTTGTCGCCCCATTAAGAAAAATTGTCTGGACCAGCGGTACGCTGAAGGACTGTTTTGTTGAGATGTAGTTGGTAGTCGACTCAAACAGCCGGGCAGACCGTCCCAACATACTTCAGCGACCTGACTTTGCGCCGCTTAGCCGAAGACGATCCTGGCCGGTCGTGTCGCCCACGACTTCAACAACCTTTTGACAGCAATCGGCGGCCAGCTGGCCAATGGCTTCAAGTTTTTGCGATTGTTGTAACTGAACCTGACTGTGCTGAAGCGCTTCTTCGGCTACTTTGTGCGCTGTTACATCGCTGACGAGCACCAGACCAGATTTACGATTAGCAAAATCGATTACGTTGGCGGTGATCTCAACGTTAATTGTCTTTCCGTCCGAATCGCACTGCCGCCACTCTCCCAGATGACAATAGCCGTCGATTCTGCTCACTTGCTCGATGAGCGCGGGCACATCCTCGTGTGGATGAATAGCGTCGACAGTCATCGCGAGAAAGCACTCGCGTGAATAACCATAGTGGCGAACCGCGGCATCGTTAACTGCCAGAAAGGCGAGCGTCTTCAAGTCATAAACCCACATCGGTTGCGGGTTACGATCAAACAAGACACGATATTGTTCCTCCGACCTGCGCAGACTTTCCTCATCCCGCTTCCGCACGGTGATGTCACGCGCACTACCCTGCACGCCAACGGGCTCACCATTCCGATGTAAGGTTCGCGTACTGACTTCTAATAGTAGTCGCTTACCTTGCCTCGTGATGATTTCAAGCTCATAAGTGGTGGCAACGTCGCCGGCGGCCTTACGGCTCAACATTTCCTGAACAACTTCAAAGTAGTCAGGAGCAACAATCCTGGTGAAGTTTGAATTCACAAGATCTTCACGTGTATAACCTGTCAATAGCTCGCCTGCGCGATTAATCGAGGTGCAGTTCCCACCGAGGTCACATGTAAAAACAACATCGCGAGCGTTCTCAAACAAACTACGAAAGCGCTCTTCACTTTCACGTAAGGCTTCTTCTGCTTGTTTTCTTTCGCTAATGTCCCGGACAATGCCAGTAATAAACTGTTTGCCTCCACGCTTCGATTCTGCAAATGACAATTCGAGCGGAATTTCTTTGCCGGTCTTATGAAGACCGGGTAGTTCAATAGCATCCCAGCGCCGCGTCCTCGTACCGGACGTCGCGAAATTGGAAACCGAAATTTGATGGGCCGCTCGAAATCTTTCGGGCATGAGGTCCATCAAACTCTTTCCGACAATTTCATCCGGGCTGTAACCAAAGATTCGTTCAACGGCGGGGTTTACAAAGTGAATTGTGCTGTGCTCGTCGATTGTTATGATTCCGTCCGAAGCTGAAACGGCGAGCGCGCGGAAAAGCTCCTCACTATCGCGCAATGCTTGCTCGGCCCTACGGCGCTCCGTTATGTCGCGCGCCGTTCCCTGTACACCAACCGGCATTCCGTTTTCGTAGATCAAACGACTACTAACTTCGACTGGAATTCGGGAGCGATCTTTTCGAAGAAGTTCTACCTCGTAAACAGTGGGAGCATGATCTTCTAACTTTTGCTTTAAGCTTTTGCCTACCTTGGCGAACTCTGCGGCGGGTATCACCTCAAAGACCGTCATCTGCAGGATTTCATCCTGCGTATAGCCGAGCATTTCCTGCGCTGCTCGGTTAATCATGATGTAGCGACCACTTAGGTCATGAACATAGATGGCGTCCTGAGAATTATCAAAGAAGTCACGAAAACGAGCTTCACTACGGCGAAGGGTTTCTTGTTCGCGCAATCGAGCTATCAACTCAGCCTGAATTTCTTCGGCATAGTCGTGCGCGAGCTGGGAGAGATTAATCTGGGGGTTATCTCCCTGGTCTGATTCTTTTGAAGGGCTAGTCATTTCGTTGTCCTGCACTTGCTACTAATATTTGGCTTGTTGCAATAAGAGATTTTGTTTCGGTTGACTTACAAAAAAAGTAGTCTGCACCCAAGTCAATGCATCGGCGCCTGTATTGAGGCTCCGACTGATTTGTAAACACTATGAAGGTGATTGAGGAATTGCGCTGCTTGGTCTCGCGGAGGATATCTATGCCGTTGCCGTCGCCTAACTGAAGATCAAGGATTACTAAATCTGGTTGAAGTTCGCGAATCGAATCTCGGGCCTCAGTAACTCCTTTAGAAAGTCCGACGATGTTCAGACCTGCTACTTTTCGCAGCATTTCTGCGAGTCGTTCTCGGAGAACTGGTGAATCGTCAACTATTAGAACATCCAACGGCCGCATCGCTCCTCTAAGGGTTCCTACTACCACTGACGTTATCGGCTGCTGGGTGATCACGTACATAGTCGCTAAGTAGATAATCTCGTAGGGGTGTGGCTCAGTTTCGTGTCAGACTTTTCCCTACACGAGACGCTAATTCCTGTTTTTGGGCGAGTTGGGAAGCAGAATTATCTATGCTTCTTGCTACTGTTTGGTTGGCTTCGGGCGATTTTTGAGCTGTTTGAGATTGCTGCAGCTGCCTACCAAAGCGAGAAGCTTTGGGCGCTTTGCCCGTCCGTGCTACCTGCCACTGCGCCTTCTTTCCGAGGACATCTGGTTAAAGCATGTGGAGAATACAGGTCAGACCAACAACGGCATATCAGACGGGGGATGATTAATTTGTCGGCAAAACGAGTGGGTATCTGTCAGCGTTTTCCCTACAAGCGAGGAAATTGGTCAAACCAATACTATTTAAGATTGGAGATTTCAAATTTCAGATTGTGGACAATCGCCCGAGGTGGGGCAATTTACCAAATCGAAAAATCGACAATCTGAAATCTGAAATCTAAAATCTGCAATATCGTTATTCAACCAACTTATTTCTGATCGCGTAATGTGTTAGTTCCGCATTAGTTCCCATCTGCATTTTGTCGAGGATGCGGCGGCGATAGGTGCTGATTGTCTTGTCACTTAATGACAGTGATTCCGCAATCTCGCCTACCGTTTTTCCCGAAGCGATGAGGCAAAGGACTTCAAGTTCACGGTCGGAGAGTTGTTCGTGAGGCAGTTTTTCAGATGAGGTTAAGTCAAAAACCATACGTTCGGCCATCGATGGGCTAATGTAACGACCGCCCTTAATGACCTTCAAAACCGCTTGTCGTAGTTCATCACGCGAACTGGCTTTACTAATGTAGCCTGAGGCCCCGGCTTTGAAAGCCCGCATTGCGTACTGATCTTCCGCGTGCATGCTCAGCATCAATACCGGCAGCTTTGGCCGTAATTGCTTAATCTCCTTAAGTACATCCAGGCCGCTGCGACCCGCGAGTGAAATATCCAGAATCGCAACGTCCCACTCTTGTTGAAGAATCAGATTAATCGCTTCTGCACCACTGCGAGCTTCGCCAAATTCGGCAACGCCAGCCGCAAAAAGGCCCTTAACGCCCTCGCGAACCACTTCATGATCATCAATGGTAAGGATTCTATGCAATGACCTGAGTTTCGGATTCTTGAGTCAAAGGAACTCTTACAACGACCGTTGTTCCCTTACCAGGTGAGCCGCTTATTTTTACGGCACCGCCGACCAGAAGTGCTCGTTCTTTCATCCCTAAAAGACCCAGCGAACGAGTGTTCCTTTTTTCAGCATCAGTAATACCGCGACCGTCGTCGGTAACTTCCAACTCCAGTTGCCGTTGGTTTTCGGAAAGCTTGACATAAATATTGCTAGCACGCGAGTGACGGAGCACATTTGTCAAAACTTCCTGAAAAATTCTAAATACCGCGGTTGCTCCCTCATAACTGACCTCGACCGTATCGAGATCGGTTTCCCAACGAACTTTTAGCCCCGTTCTTTTCTGAAATTGTTGTGCCTGCCATTCAATCGCCGCAACCAGTCCAAGATCGTCCAGAACGCCGGGGCGCAGTTCAGATGAAATTCGACGGACCGTGTTGATTGTAGATTCAATCAATCCCGTCATTGAAGTGATTTGTTGACGTACCTCATTGATTTTAGTGTTACCGTTTGCATTCGAGAGTATCGTATCGATGCCTTCGAGGTCCCACTTTAGTCCGGTTAATGACCCACCTAATTCATCGTGGATCTCCCGAGCTATTCGAGTGCCCTCTTCTTCACGAGTTGACTGCATCTTGGCCGATAACGCACGCAATTGGTCCTGCGACGCCTTAAGGGCATTTTCAGCCGTCTTTCGTTCAGTAATGTCGCTTGATAAAGTCAAAATCAACGGAGGCTGATTATCAAGATCTTTAATTAGAGTGGCTCGAACCTCGAGGTCAAACCTGGTTCCATCCATTCGCATCCCAGTACACTCAAAAACCTCCAATCCTCCAGACCGCTTTAACTCCTCAATAATCGCCGCTACTCGTGCCCGTTCTTCGGGCACGACAAACTCTAAAGCGCTACTACCAGACAAATCGAGATCTCGCGGATAACCAAAGAGCGAAGATCCCCGTTCATTATTCATTACCAGACGCAAGTTTGAATCGTATAGACCCACCCCGTCTGGCGATGTCTCGAACAATACGCGGTAACGGTCCTCGCTTCTCTGTAGCTGCTCTTCAGCACGCTTGCGAGCGGTAATGTCGAATGTGGTTACGATTACGGCTGATTCGCCTTTAAACTTAGTTCCCGCGGAACTCACATCCATCCAGCGTACCTCACCACCCTTCGTCAATATTTTATCTTCATGGCGCTCATGCTGTTGCCTCCCAACTACACGCCTTTCAACACGTCCTCGAACCTCGTCATGAAAACTCGGATGGATCAACTCAAAAAGGTTCATACCTAAGAGCTCATCACGCGAGTAGCCGGTTAACTGCTCGGCCGTTGGATTGACATAAATGAATTTGTCATCTCGATAAATGTAAATTCCCGCCGAAACAGTTTCAGTCAACGTGCGAAAAACTTCTTCACTCTCCTGTAAGCCTTTTTGTGCATAGCGGCGATTTAGCGCCGAGCTGATCATTTCCGCGATCGATTTAATTAAGTTAAGTTCTTCATTGGCAAAAGGACCAACGTTCTCCTCAGGTCTCTCCTCGGTATAAACAACTTCGATTTCACCTTTAAGGTTGCCGGCATAGAATTCACTCCTCAAGAACCACGACGTATGTGTAAAACCACGAGTTTTGAACTCCAGATCGCCAAATCTTATTCGAGCGGCTGTGACTTCTGGATACTGCCAGGCAGGCGGCAACAGTTCGACTATTTCATGTAGGAGGTGAGGAAGACTCTTGTTTTCATCCTGCAGGATTCGAGCAGTTTTGTGTAGTGCGGTGAGTTCTTTTACGCGTTCACCCAGGTCATGGATGAGGTGTCGCTTCTCTTCTTCGGCTAGTTTTCGATCAGTAATGTCATTTGCCGCCCAAAGATAACAAGGCTCACCATCAATATCGATGAGTGCGGTCGAAGTTAGCGCATACTTTTCTTCATTCTCCTTCGTTCTCAACTTGACTTCAACCGAACGTACCGTCTTACCATCGAGCAACACTTGGCGTACCTGTTCGCGAGATTCAGGACTTAACCAACGATACAGCTCAAACATTGGATGATTGACAACTTCCTCCCGCGAAAAACCAGTTTCTTCCACCCAGCAGTCATTAACAGCCAGAATGACTCCGTCCGCTACCCTCACGATTCCCATTCGGTATGGACTGAGATTGAATATCTTGGAAAAGCGTTCTTCTGACGCACGAAGTGCGTTTTCAGCGCGTTTGCGCTGTGTGATCACCTGCGTGAAGAGAATTAATCCACCAATTTGCCCATCAGCTTTTCGCCAGGGAAGACTTTCCCATTGCAACCAGCCCTGGCCACCATCTGGCTCCTCATACGGATCCTCATCATTCCGCTCGGTCGCCCCAGCCAAAATTCGGCGATGCACTTCTTTCCAGCGCTCGGGCAAATTCGGAAACAAATCGTAGTGATACTTTCCAATGATTTCCTGGCCCTCGAGATGATAGTCAGTCAAAAACCGATCGCTTACCTGGAGATAGCGCATGTCGTTGTCAAACATGGCAATTGCGGCAGGCGTATGTTTGACAAACATTCGCAGCAACTCTTCGTTGGCCTTGAGGGCCTGCTCCATGTAACGACGCTGGGTTATGTCCAGTAGCACCGAAAGCACACAGCGCTCCCCCTCAACCTCGATTATCTCGGCTGAGTAGAGACAAGTGACAGGTTGGCCATCTTTGCGTCGAAAAAGGACCTCTCGTCCGCGAAGGGCACCTTCCTTTTCAAGCTCTGCAAATAGCGTTTTGCGTTCGTTCAGATCGAGCCACAACTCCAACTCAAGCGTAGTTTTTCCAATTACTTCCTCTGCCTCGTAACCAAGGAAAGTCATCAAAGCTTGATTGACTTCAATGAACCGCCCATCCCTCATTCGAGTGACTCCTAACCCAACGGGACTTGAGCGAAACGAACGTGCAAACTTTTCTTCCGACCGTTCGACCAACTCTTCGGCACGACGTCGATCTGTGATGTCGTACAAGGTTGCCCTGCTCATCAAAAACTTACCGTCGGCGTTCTTCGAGGCTGTAGCACTCAGCAAGATGGTTCTACTTGATCCGTCTTTCGATAAGAGCCTGTATTCCACATCTTTGACCGAGCCTTCTGCGACAAACTGTTGATACTTCTCGTCAAAAAGCGCGTGGTCCTCAGGTCGTATTACATCTCTAAAGCGCAACTTGCCTACAACGTCGTCTCGAAAGCGACCCAACCAATTCAGCTCGGTGTCGTTGATGTCCACGTACACACCATGTTCATCGAGCGAGTGGTAACCGCACGGTGCGTTGTTATAAAGATCTCTGACTCGATCTGCGTATCGACGTAAATTCTCCTGGGCTTGTTTTCGATCGGTTATGTCCTCAGCGATGCCGGCGATTCGATAAACCACGCCTTGCTCGTTCGCAATCGGGAAACCCCGATCCCAGATCCACCTAACAGACCCATCAGGCAACACGATGCGGTATTCCAAACTGAAGCCATATTTGCGCTCTGCCTTGATGCGAGCTTCAACGAACTCTCGATCTTCGGGATGAACTGCCTCAAGAAATGAGTAAGGATTCTCGTAAAGACTCTTCGTCGTTTTGTCCCAAACCTTTTCATAAGTCGGACTGATATAAAGGACTTCTTTGTAATCGATAGTGTTTAGCCACAACACCTCAGAAATGTTGTCTGTTATCTGGGCAAAGCGTTTTTCGGTTTCCCGCATTGCCGCCTCAACGTTTTCGCGTTCATGTATCTTTTCATGTAACTGAACATTAAGTTCGAGCAACTTCTCATGCTCGCTCTCCAATTCTTCATGCTTGCTCCGCAAATGGGCAGACATCTTGCCGAAAGCATCTGCCAGGGAATTGAACTCTTCGGAATACTTGAACTGTGGTGGCGACTCTCTCGCTTGAGATCCGAGGACCCAGGATTTCAGCTCGGATAAGCGACGTAACACCAGAACACGCAGCGCGATCGATAAGACCAGCGACAAGACCACTACCAACAGTAGCAACTTGATAGCGATGCCCCAGCGTAAATTTGAGAGTTCCGGTTGCAAGTAGGCGGACGACACCTCCAGCTTTACGGTACCAATGCGGTTGTTTCGAAAGTTAATATCTCTGGTGTATGAGTATTCGGTTGAACCTGAAGAAGTCGGTTGAGAATTTGAATTAATTAGACTCTGAATCTCGCCAGTACTGGCTTTGTGTTTCCACAAATACAACTGTCCGTGTTCATCGAGTACCTTGATGTTGACGACTTCTCTTGCGACAATTTCGTGGAACACAACTCGATCGGTCTCAGCTTGATTCAGGTTCCAGAGAGGGTAGGCAAGAGTATCAGCTATTCGGTCGGCAGTGACTTTTCCGCGCTCCTGCAACTTCTGCATTTCTCGACGCTGCAAAATATTGAGTTCAATGACACTGGAAATACCCAACACTGCCACAACAGTAATGATTACCGCCAAGAGAATTTGTAAAGCTAATGAAAGCGGACTCTTCATACTATTTCACTTATCCAATCTCTACTTTTTCAGAACGCGCAACCACGTAGCCCTTAAACGCTTCATGGTTCCGTTTGTGCTAATGATGGCAAACCCCTTATCAAACTGCTGTCGCGCCCAGGTACCTTGAGAGTGTTTCCGGCTAAATCCGATGTAAGAGTTCATCGGGCCAACTAGAAACGTTGCTTTAACTTTTCCAGTAGCACCAGCTTGCTTGATGAGTGTGGAAGGGTTCTTCATCTCGTTGTAGGTAACCAGTGCGAGATCAATCCGGCCCGCGGCCAACTTTCGTAGATTGATGTCTTCCGAAGGCGACTCCTCAAAAATTATCTTGCCCGATTGTTTTAGATTTTCAAGAATCGGTGGATATTCGTAGCCTATCACCGTTCCAACGACGGTGTGGTCGGGAAGATCCTCCTGGCGTCTCGCGCGGGGTGGCTTGTCGATGTTGTAAAAATAGCCTGTGTTGACAGTAAAAAGCGGGCGGGCGGAAAGATCCAACACTTTATCGAAATCCGGTGAGGGCGACATGCTGAAACAACCGGCGACTTCTCCAGTGACAGCCATCCGCTTGCAGCGCGCATAAGGTACTACTCTCAAATCTACGTCCACCCCCACAGCCTTGAATGCGGACACGACTAAATCGTTGGCGTAGCCAGATCCGTCGGCGCGCGACCATGGCGCCGCATCATCTTCAACCGCGATAACAACGGAATGCTGGGCACAGACTCCCTGCGTAGCAACAACCAGGGTTGTGCCTAAAAAAAACAAAAGCCAGGAGGATCTGACTGAGGCGGTTAAGAAGGGGGACCTCATAACATACGAGACGAACCGATGGGCTACGGACGTTTGTTGAGATTTTACCCTTACACCTGTCTTTTACTCCATAAGGGGTGGGGCCTTTGAGTGGGATATCCTAGCTAAAGAAATTGTGTCCGATAAGGAATAGGACCTATATGACCTATGGGACCAATAGAAAGATAGGTCTTATTGGTCGGATAGGTCCTATTCCTTATCGGACACAAAATTTCCTTAAAGTTAAAACTTTTTGAGGTCAACGCGATCCAGCCGCAGGTCCGTCAGTGGCCAACTCTGTGTAAGACTGAAGTCCGTCACGTTCTTTAGTGAAAAGACTGGAATGTCAGCAGCACGTTGAGCTTTAACGTGATCAAAATCGACTCCCGCTACATCGTTTAACCAAAATGCAGGCCGCAAATCATCCTTTAGAAACTTAACTTCGATGTCGCGCATTTGTAGAGACTTCACATGACGAACAAAGAATCCATAGGCAGGGAGTTCACCAAACATTGTTGGCTCGGGGTAAGTCTCTTCTTTCTCGGGTGGTTCTGATGCGGCTTGTTCCCTTGTTCCGCCGCCTTTTGAATAAACACGAATGTTGCTAAGCCGTAAATCTTCAATTGGATGGTTGGGGATGCCGCTAATGATTGAGGAGTACTTCGGGTCTGCGTTGTAAACAACAATGTCGCTAATGTTAACGCGACGAATCGCGCCTACTTTTGTGGAATCCTTTGGGCCACGGAGGCGGGCGCCGAGCCGAACAAAGATTGGCGAATTACTTATGTCACGCATTGTGATGTTTGAAATCGTAACGTCCTCCAACTCTGCGCCATCAACCGCTTCGAGAGCGAGGCCGCGAGAGTAATCAAAGACACAGTTGGAGACTGTGATGTTCTTGAATCCACCATTTGACTCCGTACCAAACTTGATTCTGCCCGTCGGGCTAAACGTTCCGTTAGCATTTCGGAAATCACGCTTGTAAGTTCCATCAAGTAATGTTCCTTCGTCGTATCCACTAACCTGGCAATTAGTGATCGTTACGTTCTCAGTAACTCGTGCATATCCAAGCGCAAAGGAGCTCTTTGGACAGATGCCATCATCGAAGGGCGAATTAACGGTGCAATTTGAAATGCGAACATTTTTACAGGCATCGACATCAATGCCATCTCGATTGGTATCAATCTTGATGTTGTCGATCGTGAGATTATCGACGCCGGTAGCGAGAATAGCGAAGTGACCTCCATGCAAAATCGAGATGTCGCGAATAATGACATTTCGACAGAGCTTCAAACTGATCGATTTGTTTCCCCATCCTTTTTCCACTGCATCTCTCGCATTTGGATAGTCGAATGGTCCAGTACGTGGATCGCGCGGGGCATTCACCAGCGCATCGTTTTGATCTTTGGTTCGCGACTGGCCACCACTGCGCACCAGGCCCTTGCCCCAGATCTTCCCAGGACCAAGGATTGAAATATTTTCGAGGTTCTCTCCCCAGATCAAACTGTTATGCCAATGGCTGTGGCCAAAATCCTGATACTGGTCCCACGCGTTTGGTTCGGGATCGTCATACTTCCCATCGCCATCTTTAGGATCTGCGGCGAGTATGGTTGACCCTTGATCCAGGTAAAGCGAAACATTGCTTTTGAGGCGGATTGAAAAACTGCGATACGTACCGGCCGAAAAACGAACGGTTCCGCCTCCCGCAGCTGCTGCGGCGTCTATAGCCTTATTAATAGCGGGTGAATCAAGCGCCTTTCCGTCGCCCTTAGCGCCAAAAGCTCTGACATCAAAAATACCAGCAGTGGATGATTTCTGAGCGGCAGCGAGCGCACTGTGAGGGTTCAACCTAATTCCGATAAAAGAGACTGCTGAAAGTGCCAGGAGTAAGAAAAAAATAGTTAATCGAATCAGACGCATGAAATTGAGCTCCGCAGAAGTGGAATTTGAGGACTAGTTTTACCATCTTTGCCGCGGAGCGGCATAAGAATAAAGCCCAGGTTGCAGCGAGGCTTTGCATTCTTAGGCCGCTCCGCGGCAGAGAAGAACACCACCCTGGTCGAATAATTTATTGTGCAATATACACCGTTAGGTTTAAGCTAACGGCCTTTCTATAAAAAGTCCTACCACAACTGATCAATTGTTCTATTTGTGCTGTGAACTACGCTCTGAGGAGGCAAGAACTTGGAACGGGATTCAACAACTCACGAACCATACAAACTCGGTCGCCGCAGCTTCATTGGTGCGACGATCGCTACAACCATAACTGCATCTGCGCTGGGACAATCACGGGACTATAGTCAGAATGGTCCACCAGTTCGGTACCCTGATCGTGACATCGTTGTCCTTGATCCCCGGTTTGCAAAATACAAAATCGGCAACGCGGCTATTCAACGACACTATACAGGAATGTCATGGGCTGAAGGGCCAGCATGGAATGGTGTAGGCCGGTACCTGGTTTGGAGCGATATCCCAAACAATGTTCAGCATAGATGGCTCGCAGAGGACAACCACGTCAGCGTCTTTCGAAATCCTGCGAACAATAGCAATGGCAATACCTTCGACTTTGAGGGACGACAGCTTTCGTGCGAGCACGGAACGCGACGTGTCGTTCGCTATGAATACAACGGCACTGTGACGGTGCTAGCTGATAAGTGGCAGGGAAAACCCTTTAACGCCCCAAACGACATTGTGGTCCATCCAGATGGCGGCATCTGGTTTACTGATCCGGGTTATGGAAGCATGGGTGATTACGAGGGCAATAAAGGTGAGCTATTAATAAAGGAGGCGGTCTATCGAATCGACTCAAAAACAGGGGCTCTCGATCTGGTTACTAACGATTTAAAGAAACCGAATGGCCTGTGTTTCTCACGCGACTATAAAAAACTCTACATTGCTGACACGGGAGCAACGCCAGGCGCAATTTCAGTCTACGACGTTGTCGAGGGCAGGAAACTGCAAAATGCTCGAGTGTTTGTGGTAATGAGTTTGAAAACTAAAAACGGAGAGTTGTTTGGTGGTGCCGACGGAATCCGGGCCGACGTCGACGGTAACATCTGGGCGGGAGCAGGATGGGCAGGCGACGGCTTTGATGGTGTTCATGTCTTCGCCCCTGATGGAACACGAATTGGACAAATTCTGATGCCGGAAATAGTCAGCAACATCTGTTTTGGAGGAACCAAGCGGAACCGACTTTTTATGACAGCAAGTCAATCGCTTTATTCAGTCTATGTGAACACGCAAGCTGCTCACATAGCTTGAAGTGAAAATGTCCGACGAACTTCAGTTTATCGAACGCCGGTAAGAGGGCTACACGAACCAACAGACCACTTTAGGAAACGCACAACAAACTAAAGTTCGTCGAACAATAAAAACCACCGTGACCACTACAATCGATAATTCCGACATCGCCCCTCGTTGTCGCACTCGCGTCGTACGGCGCCTCATGCCATATCTATTCGTGCTTTATGTTATCGCGTACTTGGATCGAGTGAACGTGGGCTTCGCTGCAATAGGTGGTATGAAGGGTGATCTTGGTTTCACCGACGACATCATCGGTCTCGGGGCCGGCATATTTTTTATTGGTTATGTAGTTTTGGAAATACCGGGATCTATTCTGGTCGAAAAGTGGACCGCAAAAGGTTGGATTGCGCGGATCATGATTTCATGGGGCATCCTCGCGATGGCAACCGGATTCATTCACACAAAAAACCAGTTCTACGTGGTCCGACTCTTACTCGGGGCAGCTGAGGCAGGATTTTTCCCAGGCGTCATCGTTTATCTCAGTCACTGGTTTCGCTACCAGGATCGGGCCAAAGCGGTCGCCTACCTGATGACCGCAGTATCTTTCTCAAACATCATCGGCTCGCCGCTTTCAGGCCTGTTGCTAAAAGTAAATTGGCTTGGTCTCGAAGGGTGGAGGTGGATGTTCATCCTTGAGGGACTGCCGGCGATAATTCTCGGCGTCGTAACAATTTTTTACCTTACTGACTGGCCTCATCAAGCAAAGTGGTTACCCGAAGATGAAAAGAAGTGGTTAATCGCTGAACTTGAAAACGAGAAACGAACAAAAGAAGCCAAACACTCACTTCGCATTCTCGAAGCATTTCGGCATCGAGAAGTTATCCTGCTTACGCTTGCCTACTTCTTTATGGTGACTGGCGTGTATGGACTTAATTTCTGGATTCCATCGATCGTCAAGAAACTGTCTGGCTTATCGACGTTCCAGGTTTCGCTTGTCTCTGCACTTCCGTATTGTTTTGGCTTTATCACTATACTCATTGTTGGTTGGCATTCCGACAAGACCCAGGAACGTCGCTGGCACACAGCCATTTCAATGATGGCGGCAAGCTGCGGTCTAATATTGAGTGTCGTATTTGGAAACTTTGCGCCCCTGGCAATCGCGATGCTATGCATAACGGGCGCAGGTAACGCGGGTTACTTACCGGGATTTTGGGCTTTGCCAACCAGCTTCTTGAGTGGAACGACCGCAGCAGCATCGATCGGATTGATCAACTCATTTGGGAACCTCGGCGGTTTCGCCGGGCCTTATGTAGTTGGGTACCTAAGTAAAAAGACCGGCTCGTATTATGGTGGCATACTCTACCTGGCTGCTTCGGCTTTGGTTGCATCGTTTTTGATATTAGCGTTAAGGGCAACGAGAAAAGCCTGAGTAAATCGAGTTGCTTTTCTTCTCTGCGTCTCTGCGCACTCCGCGCCTCTGCGTTGAAAAATGCTCGGTCGATTATTAACGCGGAGACGCAGAGATCGCGGAGACGCCGAGAGGTTCTAAAAAGGTCCAGATCATACTAAGAAGAGAACACACGAAAAGGTAATTATGAAATTCCGAAGTTCAAAATGGTTTGGTGGCCAGGATAAAGATGGCTTTATTCACCGCAGTTGGATGAAAAACCAGGGACGCCCAGATCATCTCTTCGACGGGCGACCCGTCATCGGCATCTGCAACACATGGTCGGAATTAACGCCTTGCAATACGCATTTCCGCGCAATTGCCGAGCACGTCAAGCGCGGTGTCTACGAAGCTGGCGGCTTTCCGCTCGAGTTTCCAGTGATGTCGATGGGCGAAACGTTAATGCGACCAACTGCTATGCTCTTTCGCAACCTGGTTAGCATGGACGTCGAAGAGTCGATTCGAGCGAATCCACTCGATGGCGTAATTCTGCTGGCCGGCTGCGATAAAACGACTCCCGCATTGTTGATGGGCGCGGCCAGTTGCGACATCCCCGCAATCATGATTTCCGGTGGCCCAATGTTGAATGGAAAGTTTCAGGGTACCGACATTGGATCGGGAACCGATGTGTGGCGTTTTAGCGAAGACGTTCGCCGTGGCGTCATGAGCGAATGCGATTTTCTTGAAGCCGAGGGTTGCATGAATCGGTCAGCCGGTCACTGCATGACTATGGGAACAGCCTCGACGATGGCGAGCGTTGTTGAAGCGCTCGGTATTGGCCTGCCAACAAACGCCGCGATTCCCGCCGTAGACGCTCGTCGCTATGCCTTGGCCCACATGGCCGGGCAGCGAATCGTCGAGATGGTCCACGAAGATATGCGTATGTCAAAGATTCTGACGCGGGCTGCTTTTGAAAATGCAATTCGTGTAGTTGGCGCAATTGGCGGTTCGACAAATGCTGTCATTCACTTGTTGGCAATCGCAGGACGGATTGGCGTCGAACTCAATTTGGATGATTGGGACCGTTTGGGTCGCGGAGTTCCGTGTCTTGTTAACCTGATGCCGTCTGGCAAGTATTTGATGGAAGACTTCTTTTATGCCGGTGGACTGCCGGCTGTCATTGAAGACCTTGGTGATCTAATTCATCGCGATGCACTAACAGTTAACGGAAAGACAATTGGGGAAAATGTTGCTGGCGCACGTTGTCATAATCGGGACGTAATCAAACCGAAAAGCGATCCGCTCACAAAAGAAGGCGGACTCGCAGTATTACGCGGCAACCTCTGTCCGAACGGCGCGGTCATAAAACCGTCGGCCGCGACGGCGGAACTAATGAAACATCGTGGCCGCGCAGTAGTGTTTGAAACAATTGAAGACTTTCATGCACGCATAGACGATCCTGATTTGGACGTTGATGAAACCTGCGTAATGGTTTTGAAGAATTGTGGCCCACGAGGTTATCCCGGCATGCCGGAAGTTGGAAACATGCCGCTCCCGCCGAAAATTCTCAAACGGGGAATAACTGATATGGTGCGCATTTCAGATGCGCGAATGAGCGGCACCGCATACGGCACGGCGGTGCTTCATGTCGCTCCTGAAGCCGCAGCCGGCGGAGTTCTGGCTTTAGTAGAAAATGGTGATCAGATTGAGTTGGATGTAGCCGAGAGAAGTTTACATTTGGCAGTAAGTGACGACGAATTAGTGAGGCGTCGCTCGTTGTGGAAACCACCGGCGCCACCTTCTGAACGCGGCTATTACAAGCTCTACTACGACCATGTAACCCAGGCAGATCGTGGCGCTGACCTGGATTTCCTGGTTGGGAACAGTGGCGTTGAAGTTACGCGTGAGAGTCATTGAGAAGCGCTCTTTATTCGGGGTTGCATTAGACCTATCAGACCTATTGGACGTATAGGACACATGTTTGTCGGAGAGGATCAATGAAAAAGCTTTTGCCTATCATTCTTCTTGTGTTTCTTTTTGCAGTAATGGTCCAGGCCGATCCCGTTGCCTCATTTGATATCTCTTCTCCCAACGGCAAAATAAAAGTCTCAATTCAAACTGGTGAGCGCATAACTTACAACGTCTCTGTGAACGGCACCCTGGTGATTCGCAATGCCGCCCTTGCGATCGACATCGACCACAACACTCTTGGCAAAAACCCAAGCGTTAAAGCGAACAAAACCAACACCATCGATCGAGACATTCAATCTCCAGTACCGCAGAAGTCATCAAAGATTCACGAAGCTTACAAAGAGTTGCGCCTTGAAATGGAAGGCAATTACGCAGTCGTCTTTCGCGTTTTCAACGAAGGCGTTGCATATCGATTTGAAACTTCCTTAACTCAAAACGAGGTTAAGGTTTATAGCGAGGAAGTTCGATTAAGCTTCAATGGCGATTACAACGTTTACTATCCAAAAGAAGACAGCCTGTTCTCTCATAACGAACGCGAGTTTCTGTATTTACCGTTAAAAGACATTCCGCAAAATTCAATCGCCAGTCTTCCCGCTGTCGTCGACACAAAAACTGGAGTAAAGCTAATTGTTGTTGAATCTGACGTAGCCGATTACCCGGGACTCTGGTTACACGGCAACAACGACGACAGCCTGTCCGGAATGTTTCCTCCCTATCCGCTAAAAGAAGAGGCCAAGAACGATCGCGACATACGCGTCACACAAAGCGCCGATTACATCGCAAACACCAAAGGCACACGAACCTTTCCCTGGCGAATCATCGGCGTCGCGGAGAACGATGCCGACATCGTTACGAACCAGCTCGTATTTCTCCTGGCGCCGCCATCACGAGTGCCAGACACTTCCTGGATCAAACCAGGAAAAGTGGCGTGGGATTGGTACAACGCAAACAATATCTTCGACGTTGATTTCAAATCAGGAATCAATACGCAAACCTACAAGTACTACATCGACTTCGCCTCGAAATATGGCATTGAATACATCATTCTCGATGAAGGCTGGTACAAACTTGGCGATGTGCTCCAGGTTGTTCCGGAGATGAACGTTGAAGAACTGATCGCGTACGGTAAACAGAAAAGGGTCGGAATAATTCTCTGGGTGGTTTGGAAATCGCTCGACGACAAATTCGACGCCGCGATGGCCCAATATGAGAAATGGGGCGTAAAAGGCCTGAAGGTAGATTTCATGCAGCGCGATGATCAACCAATCATGAACTTTTATGAGAAGGTTTGCCGTGAAGCTGCAAAAAGAAAAATGCTGGTGGACTTTCACGGCGCGATCAGGCCTGCAACGATGACTCGCACATGGCCCAATCTAATAAATACAGAAGGAGTGCGAGGGCTTGAGCAAAACAAGTGGAGCAAGTACGCAAATCCAGAAAATAACCTCGTTCTTCCCTTCACCAGAATGTTTCTCGGGCCATTGGACTACACCCCTGGTGCGATGGTTAACAGTGGTTTGGAAAAGAATTTTGCTTCAGTTTTCGATCGTCCAATGAGCATGGGCACGAGGTGTCATCAACTCGGGATGTATGTTGTTTACGAAGCCCCGCTACAAATGCTCGCTGATACTCCTACTCGTTACCTGCACGAACCAGAGATCATGGAGTTCCTTGGTCCAGTACCAACGGTGTGGGAGGAGACGAGAGTGCTTGCTGCAAAGATGGGCGACTACGTAGTTATTGCTCGGAGACGTGGCACAAATTGGTATGTGGGAGCGATGACGGACTGGACCGCTCGTGAACTGGACATCGATCTGTCGTTCCTCCCCGCTGGCTCATTCCAAATGACTGCCTTCCAGGATGGGGCTAATGCTGACCGTATTGGAAGTGACTACAAAAAAGTAACGAGTATTGTTACCAGTAAATCTAAAGTTGCTATCAAAATGGCCAGCGGTGGAGGTTGGGCGGCGCGAATTTCAGGTCGTTAAGTCAGATAAGGGAAGCTATCGTAGCGAAGAAATTGAAACTCCACGCTGCTGAGCAGGTGGTATCTTGTCAATCCTGTAATCCTGTCTCTAGTGCGAGTGTCTTTGAGCCTTAGCGCTTAAAGAATTGCTCTTTCAAACGTAACTTGACGATCATTATTGCTAACGCACCAGCAAGCAAAAGCAAGACGAAAACAATCGACATCGTAACTCTGGTCGATCGCTTTACGCTAAACCCGAAGTAATTCTCCATCGGGACAACACCTTTGGCACTTTGGTGGTAAGCCTCGACTTGAGCGGTCGCCAGATTCGCTTCTAACCGAGCGCGTTGCTGCGCCAACTGCTCCAGCTGAGCCGTCGCGTTCGTCTTTGCAATTGTCAGTTCTCGACGACGTTGTTCACGGAGTTCTTCTGGCCTTGTCGAACCATAGCCGGCAACAGAGTTAGCTATGTTCTCTGGCTTTAATGCTTCGTCCAATTG
>JBKPQV010000667.1:0-13345 GCA_046734235.1 Acidobacteriota bacterium | reverse complement strand
CACCGTCTACGCGCCGGGCTTTACAATTTTCAAAACCGATTTTATTGAGATCCATGCTAATGAATTTGCAAATACGAAGGTTCGACTATTTGTATCTATCCCCCAAGGGACGATGATGGGATTTTTGGTATCTGACCCCGTAATTGGAGCAGGCAATGAACTGATGCGCCTCGAGAGGGTTAATAAGCCCCCAGCCAATAATTAACTCAATTCCAAAATGAGCAATTCCAACTCGGTCGAAGTCGTTCCTTTCCAGCCAGAACTCGCGCAACACTTCGAGGCTCTCAATCGTGAATGGATAGAGAAATACTTTGTGATTGAGGACGCTGATTTACGAGTCTTTGCAAATCCTTTTGAAGAAATCGTTGTGCCTGGCGGCGAGGTTTTCTTTGCAGTTGTCAACGGACGTGTTTTAGGTACCTGTGCCGTACTAAGGTTGAGTTCCGATGTTTTCGAACTTGCGAAGATGGCGGTAAGTTCGGAGGCGCGTGGTCGCGGTTATGGCGATCGGTTGATCGAAGCGGCCATTGATTATGCGCATGGATCTGGCGCGCAACGTTTAGTATTGCTTTCAAACACTCTGTTGAAACCAGCAATAGCACTCTACGAAAAGCATGGCTTTCGATCCGTACCCATCACAGATGCGCACGATTATTCGAGGGTGGATATTCAGATGGAATTGAAGTTGGAGTAGCGCTTTAGGTGCCCAGAAATCTACACGATCCTACGACGCCCTTCTAACCACACAGGCGCCAAAACACTAAGTCACAAACTCAAATTAATGAGTCGTACTCTTTGTGCCTTGGTGCCCTTAGTGGTCAACTTGCTTCGTTACATTCCCGGGTCGTTTTCTAGAACCACGCGGGTGGTGTAGTCCTTACCACCGACAGTCAATTTCACTTGATAGGTGCCGGCTTCGAGCGGTAGTCCGAGGTTGAAACCTCCGAAACCGCCACCGCCTCCACCACCGCCACCGCCACCACCGGCACCACCGCCGCCTCCACCTCCACCGCCACCGCCACCACCGCCAAAGCCACCACCACCAATTGGGCGCGGAGGCGGATCACCACGAAGGTTCCACTGAATCCTGTTCAGGCCTTCTTCTTTTGTTGCGGCAAGTGTTCGAACAACTTTCCCGGAGTAATCGGAGATGGTCAGTTTTACATCGCCCTGGGGAACAGATTTGAGATAGTAGCTAATTGCCGTTCCGGGTGTTGGATTGGCGCCACGAAAATTTTTCGCACCACCTGTGAATCGACCCAAACGCGGATCATTAAACCAGATCGTTCCTGGCCGAACTTCGAATAGCGTGGCATCTGTGTCCATGACTTTGGAGGACAAAGCCTGCAACGCTGTAATATCGTCAAGGATGTAGATGCCTCTTCCATGAGTGCCAACTACAAGATCGTTGTCTCTTGGGTGCACCAGGATGTCGTCGATGCGTACGGTCGGCATGCCCGACATCATTGGTTTCCAGTCAGCACCTCCATTCAGCGAAACAAACAATCCAAACTCAGTACCGACATATAGGAGATCCTTGTTCTTTGGATCTTCGCGAACGACATTCACAGTGCCCCACTTGGGCAAATTGTTGACTAGCGATGTCCAGGTAGCACCATAGTCGCGAGTAACATATAAGTAGGGCTTAAGGTCGTCAAAACGATGGCCCGAAACCGCCATGTAACAGGTGGCAGCGTCAAATCGGGATGGCTCAACTTTATTGATGTGATACGTCTCGCCCATGCCGGGAACATTCTTGTAAACGTTCGTCCAGGTTGTTCCCCCATCTTTGCTAACTTGAACGTTGCCGTCGTCGGTTCCCAGCCAGATAACGCCAGGAAGTTTTGGTGATTCAGCAATGGTCACAACATAACCGTAACTCGTGTAACCATCATGCTTCGATGCCATTGGATCTTTGCCAGGCACTCCCATGATCGGCAGAGTGTTGCGATCGATGTGCTTGGTTAGATCAGCTGACGCCGTCCACGTGTCACCCCGATCCATCGACTTGAAGAACCGATCGCCGCCCGTGTACACAACCCGCGGATTGTGTGGCGAGAGTACAACTGGAGTATTCCAATAGAAGCGATACTGCTCGCTTGCCGCCGGGGTCGGGACCACATTGGATTGCAGGTTGGCACCACCACCAAACCCACCAAAGCCCTGTGCTTGTGCAAACGCAGCAAGTTGAGCTGCAGTATCCGGAGTTGCTTCAGGCGACGCTCCAGGAGATGCACTTGGCGACGCTCCTGGAGATGCACTTGGTGCTGCTCCCCCACCGCCCTGGCGACCACCACCGCTGCCGCGTCGCTGCGGAATACCGCGCGGACGAATGCTAACGCTGCGACCAGTGCGTAGATCGAGACGATTCATCGCACCGTTTTGTGACTCCGAATAAACGATATTGTGATCAGTCGGATCTATTTGTGCGTAGAATCCATCGCCACCACCAACACGATACCAATCCGCATTAGTGATTCCACCTTGTAAGCTCCGGGTTTGACTTGGCCCACCCCAAGATCCGTTATCTTGCAAACCGCCATACACATGGTAAGGCCTTCTCATGTCGACACCGATCGCATAGAACTGCGCTGCGGCAATCGTGTTTACGAATTCCCAGTTTGCGCCCTGGTCAAACGTAACATCCAGACCGCCATCATTACCCAGCCAAATGTGATCCGTGTTGATTGGATTGATCCAGATCGCATGGTTATCACTGTGGGCTATACCAGCCTGGAGTGACTTAAACGTCTTTCCACCGTCAGTAGACTTGCTGAAATTAAGTCCGCCAACGTAAACGATGTCAGGGTTCTTCGGATCGACACGAATTTGACTGTAGTACATCGGTCGATTGTTTTCGTTGCTTACAACTCGCCACGTTCTGCCTTTGTCGTCTGAGCGCCATACACCTGGCTTCTTGGGATCGGGAGGAGCTGGTGTTGGCGAGGCTGCCGGGCTCGCGGCCGCCGCCGGAGATGCTGAGGCAGACGGAGATGGACTTGGACTGGGAGCAGCACCACCACCAAACGTTTGTTCTTCTCCACCCGTTCCCACGCTGGCACCCACTTCCATCTGAGCGTAAAGAATGTTTGGATTTGATCGCGAAACGTCAATTCCGATTCGACCAAGCAAACCTTCCGGCAAACCGCTGCCTTCCAGTTTCTTCCAGGTCTTACCGGCATCAACAGTCTTCCAAAGCCCTGAACCTGGTCCACCCCCATTAAAACCCCATGAAGTTCGACGGCGTTGATAGGATGCTGCATAAAGCGTCTTCGAGTCGGATGCGTCCATCGCGAGGTCAGTAAAACCGGTGTCCTCATCAATAAACTTCACGTTGGCCCACGTCTTGCCACCGTCGATTGTCTTGTAAATGCCTCGCTCTTTGTTTGGTCCGAAAAGGTGGCCCAGCACCGCGACGTAAACAATATTTGGCTCCTTTGGATCGATAACAATACGCGCGATTGTTTGTGAATCCTCCAGGCCCATCTTGGTGAAGGTTTTGCCAGCATCAATCGACTTATAGATGCCGTCGCCAAAGCTGGAGCTCTGGCGATTGTTCGCTTCACCAGTGCCAACCCAAACGACGTTCGGATCAGAAGGCGCGACTGCAATGTCACCGATTGATGAAGTTGAATAGGTGTCGAAGATTGGTTGAAAGGTCGTGCCGTTGTTTGTCGTTTTCCAAACCCCTCCGGTGGCAAACCCGATATAGACGATGTAAGGGTTTGAGTCGACGCCTGCGATGTCATCGACGCGGCCGCCCATACTTGCCGGACCAATGCCACGCCACACGAGTCTCTTGAGGACAGGATCTGTCGACCAATTGATCGGCGTTGGAGTCGGACTAGGACTCGGTGTCGCTGGACGTTGTGCGGCGGGTGCCGGTGTTTGCGCTGGCTGTTGCCCTGCGTTTTGGGAATAGACCGTCACCGTAGCCAAAGAAATGCTGACAACTATCAAAAGTAGTAGTCCGAGATCTAGCACAGAGCGCGACCTTGCTTTCATGCGAAAGTTCCTTTCAGACTGAAATGGTTCCTAAACTACGCGGGATAAAGAGCCCGGTAAGGGCGGTAGAACGGTTTACGCAACGCTAATTGATGATTGCTTCGCTGCTTGAATTGCGGAATATAAAAAAATGGAAGTTTGAATGCAACAAGCTTTACATTTCTTTACCTTTGAGGGCGGGACGGTGATTGAAGTCGGTCTAGCCAATTAACATATGAGTCTCTTTTAGAGGCTAACCACGCCTTAAAATCGATAGGCGGCTTAGGCCGCGTAGTTATGATCGGCTCAACCTCTTGAAGAAAATAGAGCCTTAAAGCCATAGCAGAACTCTTCGGGACATCCCAACGAACTTTGCAAAATCCGAAAACTGGTGGGCGCTGGGGAGGCTCAAGCTGCATGGCGAGCACCTTTTCTTTAAACCGCGCTGCGGCAACGGACGCATCGGACGGCGGTTCTGCTATCGCTTTTTCGAGCACAGGAATCAGTTCTTTCATCCAGTAAATTCTTCCTGCAGTGGACAACGCTAAATCACATGCAGGTTGTGGCTCGCCTGAAAAAGACCCGTTATCAAACACAGCCGTATTGACAATCACGGTATATTGAGTGTCAGCTAGTGGATGCGGAAACACCAGGAGCGCCTCATGAACTTCGTTCGGTGCAATTAACGGCAAACCTTCCTTTCCTTGAAAAAAGGTTGAGATTGAGTTCTCAACATTCACTCTTAGTGCAGCGATGTTCCTATTGGTTAGATTCTTGAATTTGATCCGGTACGCGGGTAAAGGGACATTGACAGTTTCTACAGACGTAACTTCAACTGCCGCAGTTCTAACGTCGAGGATCGGTGTTGCAGGTGGAGGCGGAACGGAGTCGAGTATGCAAACGTCAAACGGCTCCACTCCAACTTCTCTAAGGTCAGTTAGCGTTCTACACTCACCAACGCCAATCTGAAATTTGCCCAGGAACTCTTCTTGTTCAAATCGCTCATGTCCACGAAATAAGCTCAGGCCCACATCAACAGTTTCACCATTAAACTGAGCCTCAACTCTTACCGCCCGAACAGGTATGTATCCCGGTTTCGGTTGCCATCCTTCATATTTCAAGAACCTGGTTACCCAGATCCACTTCGCTTTTTCGGATGGTCCATAGACATTGATATATGCAGTTGATTGCGTTGGATTGTAATTGAGCTTGAGAATCAGAGGCTTAAAAGTTTCAGCCGTCTGTGAAGTTGACGCGGGCCTAATTACCGGCTGCTGTTCTTGAGCCACACCTGAGCGAAGTACGATTAGGACCAACGCAATCAGAGCAAGTGGCTTAACCATGGTCTCTCAACCATGCCATGTACCGTTAATTATGCTTTCGGCGAGTCGTTTTGCATCCGGTAAGGCATCGAGTGCTCTCAAGACTTGCGTATCACTATCGAGGAGAACGCGGGCACCTGCGTCGTTTGAGAATGACGCCGTAATGATTTCTTCCCTCAGCCGCAATTTTGCAAATTCAAGCTCTTCATCGACCAGGGCCGCCGTTACCTGTAATTCCGCCTGGTTTCGTAGAAACACTTTGAATGCTTCAACAACCCGTTCGTTAATCGGGAAGTCTGCTGCCTTGGCATTCTTGCCATACTGGACTTTTTCAACCTTGTAAGACTCAAGACCTGGAATAATACCCGCCGCAAGCTGCCTGGTGAAATGAAATGCTGCTTCTGCAATTCGCAAGCGTGCGGGCGTGTTCGCAGGTTCCTTAACTTCGATATCAGGAGTGATCCCACCGCCGCCATAGAAGACCCGTCCGGCTGCTGTCTTCACGGCCGGTCCTGTTTGGGGATGTGGCGTTGGTGAAGCAAGCGCGAGCGGAGAATTCAAATTACCAGGTGATGCGCTCGGTTGCGCTTCAATTTCCGAAGGATCATGACGAGTGTAATAGTCGTAGAGCGAGCCACTGGAATAATCGCGCTGAAGCGAGCGTCCATATGGCGTGTAATATCGAGCAGTCGTTAGTGTCAGACCGGTATTAAATGGCAACTGAAAGATTCGCTGCACCAATCCTTTACCAAAACTAGTTTCTCCGACGATTAAGCCCCTACCATGGTCCTGAATTGCCCCCGCCACGATTTCAGATGCTGACGCCGTATTGCGATTAATCAGAACAACTAACGGCACGGTCGCAGGCTCTGAACCACTCGACTTATAAACCACTGGTTCGCTGTATTCCGTCCGTCCCTTTACTGAAACTACCACTTGACCGCGTGGCAGGAATTCGCTGGCCACATCAATTGCCTGATCTAAGAGGCCTCCGGGATTGCCACGCAAATCTAAAATCAGTTGCCGCATCCCCTGGTCATCGAGTTTCTTTATTGCCTGGCGCAACTCGTCGTCGCTTGAGCGTTGAAAGCCGCCTGTCAAACCAATGTAGCCTGTGCCCGGTCGAATAATGTACGCGTTTCGAATGGTAGGGAGCGGAACCGCATCACGGACGATCGTGAAATAGAGCGGCGCCTCCGAACCAGCTCGTTCGACCTTGATCGTTACTGGTTCACCTAACCCCCCACGAACGTTCTTGGAAACCTGTTCACTGCTCCAATCCCGCGCGTTTTTACCGTCAACTTCGAGGATGCGGTCGCCGTACTTGAGTCCGATTTTGGCAGCGGGGGTGCCCTCGACGGCTGACTGGATATAAACACCGTCTCGATGTTGAACGATGGTCACACCGATTCCGTAAAAGCGCGAATCTTGATCCTCTTTTAATTTCCTGAACTCACTAAATGGGAAGTAGGCCGAATGCGGATCGAGCGTCGACAACATCCCCTGGATTGCTGCCTGGGTAGCTTTTTCGTAATCGATGTCGCCCGAGTAATTGCTCGTAATCGTAGTTACCGCTTCGTTGTAATCTTTCTCGATTTGGTCGGTGGCCCGGAAGGAATTCAGATTTCCAGATGTGGTTAAGCTGGTGAACTTTCTGGAACTGCCGATGGTGCCTCCAAAAACTGCGGCCAGTGCAATGACTACTGCCGCGACACCAATAAATCTCCGACCAAATCGCAGGTCATGATAAGCAGGCGACTTGTCGTTAATTTGGTGGGCAACTTCCATGAAATGCATAGTAGCACAGGCGACTCTCCGACTCCGACAGCCTCCGGGCGAATTCCGCTATGTTATATTTCTCGCGGTAACCCGATAATGGCAGACTCCCTCTCGATCATCATTCCGGCTTACAACGAAGCGCAGCGATTGCCTAAAACGCTTCGCACCACCGTGGAGTACCTAAAAGCCGACTGGCCTGACGGCGAGCTGATTGTTGTGGATGACGGATCCTCAGACGAAACAGCGGCGATCGCACGACAAACGCTGGAAGATAGCGGTTCCTTGCGCACGTCTGTGATCAGTTACAAATCAAATCTTGGCAAAGGAAGGGCGGTAAGACTCGGCTTGCTTGCAGCGCGAGGCGACGTAGCACTTTTTTCGGATGCTGATTTGTCAACACCAATAACCGAAACCCCAAAACTGGTGGATCCAATTCTAAGAGGCGAGTGTGACGTGACGTTTGGTTCACGCGCTTTGGATCGCTCACTAATCGGCGTCCATCAACCCTGGCGCCGCGAACAAGGTGGTCGTGTTTTCAATTTGGTCGTTCGATTGGCAACCGCACTTCCCTTTTGGGACACGCAATGTGGGTTTAAAGCCTTTCGCATGAGCGTATGTCGCCCTTTTGTGGAGTCGGCAACAGTCGATCGTTTTGGTTTCGATGTTGAGCTTATTTATTTGGCGTATCGTGCTGGTCTGCGACTGCGCGAGATCCCGGTTCGCTGGGACCATAATGAAGGAAGCAAAATTAGCCTGTTTGGCGACAGTTTCAAGATGGTGAACGAGGTTATCTCGATACGACAACAGGAACGACGCGGCGTATATAACCAGGCGATTAAGGCAGTGAAAGAGAAAATGTGAGGATTTTTGATTGCTGATAGATGATTTATGAGAGTTATACTTTTTCCATGGCCGCTCGACTAAACGTCAATATCGATCACGTCGCCACCGTCCGACAGGCGCGGCGTGCACCCGAACCCAGCGTCATTGCTGCGGCCATGATGTCTGAGCAAGCGGGCGCCGATGGAATCACGGTCCATCTGAGAGGTGACCGTCGACACATACAGGATCTCGATGTACGTTTGCTTCGCGACTCTGTTACAACCTACCTAAACCTCGAAATGGCTGCGACGGAAGAGATGTTGAAGGTGGCGCTTGAAGCGAGGCCAGATGCTGTAACCCTGGTGGCGGAACGACCCGATGAGATCACAACTGAGGGCGGCCTCGATGTAAAAGCAAACATTTCGATTGTTAGAGCCACCGTCGCACGCATACGCCAAGCCAACATCCTCGCTAGTCTTTTTATCGATCCTGATGCCTCGCAAATAGAAGTGGCTCGAGAAATCGGCGCACAACAAGTTGAGCTGTGTACTGCGGCCTATTGCGATGCCACGATAGGTGCTCGTGCAATTCACGGTGAAGGGGCGGCGCGGGCCGCGCAAGAGTTAAGGCGACTTCGAGAAGCTGCAGCACTTGCCAAGCAGTATGGTCTACACGTCGCCGCAGGCCATGGTCTAACTTATCGGAATGTGGGTGCAGTTGCAGGAATTTCTGAGATTACGGAATTTAACATAGGCCACAATATTGTCGCCCGATCAATTTTTGTGGGATTGAAAGCTGCGGTTGAAGAGATGCGCGCAGCGATCAGGGCAGGCACACCTTGAAGGTCTTAGAGAGTTTCTGTTTTAGCGAGTTGAGGCTAGTTGCAATCTTACTTCCGAGCGAGCCAATTCCGTTCTGGCAAGCTCCAGATCATCTTCACTACCCGTCCAGGCGCTAAGTTGCTTTTCCAAACGCTCGCGTGAAGCGCGCGCACCGTTGACGTCAATTTCTTCAGGACGTTCCGCAACCTCGGCCAGCACTGAGACTCGATCATCTCGAACTTCGACAAACCCTCCGGAAACATGGAGTTGTGAACTCTTTCCGTCCTGAACATAGGTAAGAACACCGGTCTTCACCTGTGAGATCAGCGGAGTGTGTCCAGGCAAAATTCCAAGCTCTCCATTGAGCCCTGGCACAGTAACCATTTCAACAGGTTCTTCGAGGAGACGTCGTTCCGGCGTTACAACTTCGAGTTGAATCTTGTCAGCCATATTTTTACAGGTTGAGGGCGAAAGTTTTTCTTTCGCCCTCACTTAACGATCCGTTTACTGGACGAAGCTCTTCGCTTTCTCGACTACCTCTTCGATCGTGCCAACCATGTAGAAGGCCTGCTCCGGCAGATCATCGTGCTTGCCATCCACGATTTCTCGAAAACCCTTAATCGTATCTTCAAGCTTCACATACTTTCCTTCCAAGCCGGTGAATTGCTCAGCGACGTGGAACGGTTGCGAGAAGAACCTTTGGATCTTACGAGCTCGGGCTACGATCAACTTATCTTCGTCAGACAATTCGTCAAGACCGAGGATGGCGATAATGTCTTGCAGGTCTTTATAACGCTGCAACACGCGCTTAACATCTTGTGCCGTGTTGTAGTGCTCATCACCAAGAATTCGCGGATCAAGAATTCTTGAATTTGAAGCGAGTGGATCCACTGCTGGATAAATTCCCAGTTCCACGATTTGACGAGAGAGTGCCGTTACTGCGTCAAGGTGAGCGAAGGTCGTCGCCGGCGCGGGGTCAGTGTAGTCGTCTGCCGGAACGTAAACAGCCTGGATAGAAGTTACCGATCCCGTTTTAGTTGAGGTGATGCGTTCCTGCATTTCACCCATCTCAGTTGCCAGGTTCGGTTGATAGCCCACGGCTGATGGCATGCGGCCCAGCAACGCGGATACTTCTGAACCAGCCTGAGTGAAGCGGAAGATGTTGTCGATGAATAAGAGCACGTCCAGCCCTTGATCACGGAAATACTCAGCTACAGTCAGCCCTGACAAAGCAACTCTCAATCGCGCTCCTGGCGGCTCAGTCATCTGACCATAAATCAGGGCCACTTTGGATTTGCCGATCGTATTCATATCGACCTTTGTAAGATCGAATTGACCGGTTTCTTTGAAGTGCTTGTTGAAAGTTTCGCCAAACTGAATAACTTCCGATTCAACCATTTCACGAAGGAGGTCATTTCCTTCGCGCGTTCGCTCGCCTACGCCAGCAAACACCGAGAAACCTGATCTCGCCTTCGCGATGTTGTTGATGAGCTCCATCACGATAACGGTTTTGCCTACACCCGCACCGCCGAACAAGCCAATCTTTCCACCGCGCAAAAATGGCTGCACAAGGTCGATAACCTTGATGCCGGTTTCAAACATCTGCAATTCGGTTGATTGCTCTTCGAAGCTGGGAGCGTGCCGATGGATGGGGTAACGCTGGCTGTGCTCAACCTTGCCAAGAGTGTCAACGGGCTCGCCAATTACATTCAGAACGCGACCCAATGTGCCCTCGCCAACGGGCATCGTAATCGGACCACCGGTATCGATTGCTTTCATGCCGCGTACCATGCCGTCTGTCGGCAACATTGAAACGGTACGCACACGACCTTCACCCAGGTGTTGCTGAACTTCCGCAATAACGTCGATCGGCTCCTGCACATCAAAACCATCTGAAACGATTCGCAGTGCCTGATAGATTGGCGGAAGGTATTTACTCTCAAACTCGACGTCGAGAACCGGTCCGATTATCTGCACAACTTTGCCGACGTGGTGTCCATCGGCACTCGCATTAGGGGTAGACATACTCTCGTTGAACTCCTCTTTACACCGTTAAGGTGGAACAAAAGTGGCAGGTTTAAAAGCCGCTTAAGATAACATAGCGCCATAATTCTCACCAAACGCCGCAACTTCCGGCGCTTAAGAACAACTCAAGCTCCAGCGAACCTGATTAATTAGACGACGTTGGCGGGGCTAAACAAAGTCATTCTGCCATAAACTGCTCGACTAAACACAATTGAAATCAAGGGGTTTCGTCGCACTAAAGCTTTTTATTTGAGGCTACAGGAGAAATTTTCGTGTAATAATCCCACCGCTCAAGGACGAACCATTCCAACTTCGCTAAGACGAACAACTACGTGACCTCCCAGGCCGTATTAAACGAAAGCTACGAAGTCGGCGACTTCTTCGATGAGATGTTTGTCGCGTCAAAGCAACCCCGGCCACACTATCGGCGACTTCACGAGTTGCTGTCTGAAATGACGGCAGATGCCTTTAATGAGAGCCGAAGCAATGCCGACATTTCATTCCTCTACCAGGGCATCACGTTTACCGTCTACAGCCAGCAAGATCAGGGCATCGAGCGCATCTTTCCGTTCGACCTAATACCAAGAATTATTCCTAACGTGGAGTGGGCCAGGCTCGAACGGGGTCTCACTCAACGCGTAACGGCTCTGAACCAGTTTTTGCAGGACATTTATCACGGTCAGCGAATCATTAAGGACAATGTAGTTCCAGCTGATCTGATTTTTGGGGCGAAGCACTTTCGCCGCGAAATGATCGGTATCAACGTACCGAAAAATGTTTATGCACATATCATCGGAACCGACCTGGTTCGTGACGATTGCGGAGAATACTTTGTCCTCGAAGACAACCTGCGCTCGCCGTCGGGCGTGAGCTACATGCTTGAGAACCGGCAAGCGATGAAACGCACCTTCGCTGGCCTGTTTCAACGTTATGGTGTGCGAGCGGTCGAGCATTACCCGCAAGAACTACTGAATACATTAAGATCTGTGGCACCTCACGACAATCCAGATCCGAATGTTGTCCTGTTGACTCCTGGCGTCTACAACTCAGCGTACTTCGAACACGCTTTTCTCGGACGACAAATGGGAATTGAAATCGTTGAAGGTCGAGATCTGGTCGTCCATGACAATCGAGTCTATACACGCACCACTAAAGGTTTGAAGCCAGTCGATGTGATCTATCGACGAATCGACGACGACTTCCTCGACCCACTTGCGTTCAAAAGCGACAGCCTGCTCGGCTGCGCAGGTTTGCTAAACGCGTTTCGCGCCGGCAACGTGACGCTAGCAAATTCAATTGGAACCGGTGTTGCCGACGATAAGGCAGTCTATGCATACGTTCCGGCTATGATTCGTTATTACCTGAGCGAAGAACCGATTCTGCAGAATGTTCCTACTTATCTAGGAATGCATAACTCAGAGTGCGACTACATCCTAAACAATTTGCATCAACTCGTGGTGAAGTCAGTAAACGAAAGTGGCGGCTATGGGATGCTTGTTGGCCCACACTCTTCTGAAGCGGAACGCGATCGCTTTAAGGAACTGATAAAGGCAGAGCCGCGAAATTTTGTGGCCCAACCAATCGTGCGTTTGAGCCGTCACCCCACTTATCAAAATGGCGAACTGTATGGATGTCACGTCGATCTTCGCCCTTATATTTTGTGCGGTGAAACTGTGCGGCTAGTACCAGGCGGTCTAACCCGTGTCGCACTTAGAAGCGGTTCACTAGTAGTTAACTCTTCTCAAGGTGGTGGCAGTAAGGATACCTGGGTACTCAACGATTAATATGCTTTCAAGAGTCGCAGATGCATTGTTTTGGATGTCTCGGTACGTAGAACGGGCCGAGGACATTACGCGCATCCTTACGGTTAATTTTCACACCCTACTCGACACAAAAACAGAAGACGCCCAGGCTTGGAAACCCGTAATTGCAATAACTGGTGATGAGGATTTATTCGCGAAGAATTACGACGAATGCAATGGCCGCAACGTAAGCGAATTTTTACTCTGGCATCCGGCAAATCCGAATGCAGTTACGACCTGCATTACCCTGGCTAGAGAAAACGCACGGGGCGTCCGAGAGCAAATCAGTAGCGAGATGTGGGAACACCTCAATCGTCTTTACTTTCTAGTGCGAGATATAAAGCGTGAACTGAGCGCCCGCGGACCATATGAGTTTTTCGACAAGATCCGTCACGGCTCACAGGCTTTCCAGGGAATCACGAACGAGACTATGACTCATAGTGAACCGTATGAGTTTATTCAGTTGGGCAAGCACCTGGAGCGAGCTGATAAGACGATTCGAATTATCGACGTTAAGTACGCTTCCGTTAACTTACTGCGCGAAGGCCCGGAAAGCTCACTCCAACTGATCGCAATGCTTCGTTCTTGTAGTGCTTTCGAAGCGTTTCGTAAAACGCACCTTTCGCAACTAAATGCTGCTGGAGTCGCCGAGTTTCTGATCTTCAATCAACAGTTCCCGCGAGCCGTCGCTTACTGCTTACAGCGCGCACTACGATCCATAACGTTGATGTCTGAAGATTCCAAACCGACGAAGCCACTCCGTTCGCTGGGCAAGATTTGCTCAGAACTC